>JACRLR010000044.1 GCA_016219645.1 Nitrospirota bacterium | reverse complement strand
TTTGTGACCCTGGGCTGGTGCGGGTTGTTCGGCGGGACCGGCGGCGTGGCGGCGCAGATTGTCTGCCGCATGTCGAACCTGTGTGATGTGGTCTGGAACAACGAGGACAAGAAGGTCTTGCACGTCCTCCCCTACTAAGGGGCATTCGACTGTGGCGCGTCAACCCCGTCTCTCCAGATTCTGGAATACGGGGCGGGACGAACGGCCGGCTGGAACAATGGAGGAGACAGATGTTTAGAATGAGTGAGGAGGCGACAAATGGCACTGTTTAGAACAAAGGAAATTATCAAGGCCAGCAAGCTACCGCCGGAAGGCGTCAAGCTGTCGAGAATGCTCGACGCGATCTATTTTATTCCGATCGCGTATTTTGGAGTGTTCGCGACCTTTCACATGCATTTCGACCTGCTCGCGGGAGATTGGGATTTCTGGATTGACTGGAAGGATCGGCAATTCTGGGTAACTGTCACCCCCATTGTAGAGGTGATGTACCCGGGGGCCATCATGTACTACTTCTGGACGTTCTATAGGCAACCCTTTGGTGCAACCTTGAGCATCACAGGGCTCCTCGTAGGAAAATGGATCACGATCGTGCTTGCCTGGTACTGGTGGGCGAATTTCCCCGCGAACTTCGTCATGCCGGCCACCATGATTTCGAGCGCACTGATCCTTGACTGCACTCTGCTGCTGACCAGAAGCTGGATGCTCACAGCCATATTCGGCGTATGGGCATTCGCAATGATGTTTAATCCGTCAAACTATCCGATATTCGCATACAGCCACCAACCGGTGGTCGTAGATGGTCAGCTGCTGTCGCTGGCCGACTATATGGGCTTCACCTTCGTACGTACTGGAACGCCTGAATATATCCGGATCATCGAAGTGGGATCGCTGCGTACGTTCGGCGGACACACGGTCTGGATCTCGGCATTCTTCTCGGCCTTCATTTCCATGTTGATGTTCACCATTTGGTGGCAAGTTGGCCATTTCGTCGGCCAATCCTTCTTCTGGGTTAAGGGCAAGAGAGGAGTGAGACACCGGGCGAATGACATCATGATCGTCGGCACGGATGAATACGCATTGCGGCATGGAACATTACCGGGGGTTCCAGCGCCCGTATTGGAAGGGAAATCATGAACACAAAAAACATACTAAAGTTTTGTGTGATCGGCTCAGTCGGGGTGGCGACACTCGGGCTTACCCTGATGTTTAGCGCCTCTCCCGCTGTCGCCCATGGAGAGCGCTCTCAGGAACCATTCCTTCGGATGCGTACTGCCCAATGGTACGATACAAGGTGGAATCCTGGGAAGACCTCCGTCAACGATGAGGCGATGCTGTCAGGCAAGATGCATATTGCTGAAGACTGGCCAAGGGCCGTCGTGAGACCCAGTCGTACCTTTATTAACGTAGGTAGCCCGAGTTCAGTGTTCACGCGTCTGAGCTCGAAAGTGAACGGCGTACCGATGTTCACGTCCGGCCCAATGGAGCTGGGCGGGGACTACGAGTACGTAATCAAGCTGAGGGCTCGCCTACCTGGCCATCACCACATTCACCCGATGTTGGCCGTCAACGGGGCCGGTCCTATTGCAGGCCCCGGGGGCTGGATGGATATCACTGGCAACCATAAAGATTTCACCAACCCGATAAAATTGTTGGTGGGAGGAACCGTCGATACGGAGACCGCAGGTCTCGGGACAGGGATCTTCTGGCATATTCTCTGGGGAGGCCTCGGATTCCTCTGGATCGGCTGGTTCATGGTCAGACCGATGTTCTTGATTCGCGCCAGAGTGCTGGCACAGGAAGGCGGGGATGAATTGCTGAATGACCCGGCCGACCGAGTGGCAGCCTATGTCATGCTCGGAGTGTGTTTTACAATCATCGCAATCGGTTTCTTCGTTACAGACTCCCAGTATCCCTATACGATTCCTCTCCAGGCCGGTGCGCCGCTTATTAAGCCGACGCACTTGCAGTCGGACCTCACAATGAAAGTTCTCGCGGCAGACTATGACGTTCCGGGTCGCGCCCTCCGCATGACCCTGACCGTCACCAATAACGGCGAGAGCCCACTGAGGATCGGAGAGTTCACAACGGCAGGCATCAGATTCCTGAACAAGGTCGGCGTGGCCAATAACCTGGATCCGAACTATCCAGCAGAAATTATGGCCACCGACGGCTTGAACATGGAAGATGATTCCCCGATCCTTCCAGGCGAAACGAAGGATATCAAGCTTGACTCCAGAGATTCGCTGTGGGAGTTCCAGAGACTGATGGACCTGGTCCACGATCCGGAACAACGGTTCGGGGGGCTGGTGATGTCCTGGGATGATTCCGGAAATCGTCATATCAACAGCATTTCCGGTGCCATTATCCCGGTCTTTACGAGGGCTCAGGGATAAGTTCCCGGGTTAAACACGTGTAGACGTGAAGCCGATCCGCCCCCATCGCAAGATGGGATGGCGGATCGGCTTTTTTAACGACCGTGATAAGTGCGTTTGAGATGGTACCCACTCAGATAGCCCTGTCATATCGTGGCTGCCCCAGCCCCACATCGCGCATCAGACTCGTCAGATTCCACCCATCAACGAGAGACCCTGGTAGAGACAGCTGAACTCTTAGCCAAAATTCTGGATACCTCGCTCAAAATCCCAGGCACGCCCCTCTCTGTCGGACTCGATCCGTTGCTCGGACTGATTCCCGGAGTCGGCGACATGCTGGCCAACCTGATCGGGACCGCCATTCTGGTCTTGGCCGCACGGCTCCATGTGCCGGAGATCGTTCTGGCACGGATGAGCCTGAATCTCCTCATTAATGGAGCGGTTGGCGCCATTCCCATTGTCGGCGACCTCTTCTCCATCTGGTTTAAGAGTCACGCTAGAAATGCACGGTTGCTGCGGCGTGCTACAGCACAGCCCTATCGGGAAACACGGCAGGCCTGGCTCTATATGGTCTGCATCATCGGGGGAACCGTCGTGCTTCTCCTGCTCACCATTGGAGCAGTGCTGTGGATCGTCATACACCTCTGGAATGCCATTGCCCAATAGAGATGGGTTGTCGTTTCATCCCTATCTTTCCGATCCCGCTTTTCTGGCTCGTTGCGCATCAGCTATCATTCATGTCCGGTTGAGTTTCTGATGCGAGAGGCATTATAGTTTCCGCCTATCAGATGCTGTCAGGTCAGCAGGCGCCATGATTTCATAACAATATCCGGAGGCGGTTTATGAGACGATTGTTCGTACTGGTCGCGTTGTTGGGACTCGCTGTACCCCCCTCTATGGCCTCGGAACCAGCTGATATGGCGCTGGTGCCCGCAGGAGAGTTTACGATGGGGAGTGAAGCGGGAGATTCGGACGAAAAGCCGGAGCGAAAAGTCTATTTGGATGCATTCTTGATGGATAAATATGAAGTCACCGTGGGGCAATATGCGGCTTTTTTGCAGGCGAAAGGGGTCGAACCGCCTTCGGACTGGAAGATAATGAACCAACCTGCACACCAGAAACGCCCAGCGGCGAATATGGATTCGGTGGATGCGGCTGCGTACTGCAAATGGGTCAACAAGCGTTTACCGACAGAGGCAGAGTGGGAGAAGGCAGCGCGTGGAACAGATGGCCGCCTCTATCCATGGGGTAACGAGCCACCGACGCCTCGTCACGCGAATTTCGGCAAGACGGATTGGAACAACCATGGGGCCTTGGCACCGGTTGGGTCGTTCGAAGATGGCAAGAGTCCCTATGGCCTCTACGATATGGCCGGGAATGTCTGGGAATGGGTCAGTGACTTCTATGACTTCCGTTACTACAAGAGCGGCCCGCCAAAGAACCCCACAGGCCCGTCTTCTGGTGGAACAAGAGTGATCCGCGGGGGGGCCTGGAACGGGAACGCACGGGCCCTGCGCTCGGCGAATCGGAGCGTCATCTCGCCGACAGACCAGGGACTCACCGGGTTCCGCTGTGCGAAGAATCCTTAGTCAAGAACAGGCCTTACTTCCTCTATTGGGATGGTAAAGTCCCGGCAGAGGAACAGTTCTGGGAGGTCATAGCTCAGGGTAGCCCTGAGCCTCGCCTGACTACCTATATGGTTGTTTTTTTGAGGTACCAGGCATTATAGTTTTTGCCCATTAGCTCATGCGAGCGTGGGGCGAAAAATGGTTCTTCAGTCAAATATTGTGGAGGGAGTTCATGAGAAGGATGTTTGTGATGGTCGCGTGGTTCGGCCTTGTTACATACCCAGCTATGGCGGCAATAGCCGGTGAGAATAGCCCCCTGCAACCAGCTACAGGGCACAACCAGGGTTATGTGAGGACAGTGTCGGCTCAATCGCAAGAACCGCCGATGGTGCTGGTGCCGGCTGGAGAGTTCACAATGGGGAGCGCAAACGGAGACGCGGACGAACGCCCGCCCCACCAGGTCTACCTGGATTCATTCTTGATCGACAGGCACGAAGTGACAGTGGAGCAGTATGCTGCATTTCTGCAGGAAACAGGGAATAGTGCACCGTCGGACTGGAGGACGATGAATCAGCCTTCGAATAAGAAGCGGCCGGTCTCCAATGTGGATTGGGAGGATGCAGCGGCCTATTGTAAATGGGCCGGCAAGCGTTTGCCGACGGAAGCGGAATGGGAAAAGGCGGCTCGAGGGACCGATGGCCGCCTCTATCCGTGGGGCAACGAGCCACCAACACCCCGCCATGCGAATTATGGACAAACAGGGTCGAACAATCATGGAGCCTTGGCACCGGTGGGATCATTCGAAGAGGGCAAAAGTCCCTATGGCGTTTACGATATGGCCGGGAACGTCTGGGAGTGGGTCAGTGACTGGTATGACCATGACTATTACAAAAGCAGCCAGCAGAGGAATCCGGAAGGACCGCCGACTGGTGGGTTCAAAGGGATTCGTGGCGGCGCTTGGAACAGCAGTCCACGAGCGTTGCGCTCTTCAGATCGGTACTGGGATCCCCCGACATTCAGAAGCCAATATCTCCCTGGTTTGCGATGCGTGAAAAAACCATAGCCGTTGGCTTTCAACATTTCAAAGCTCTTGTGCTCTTTTGGCCGCGAGGGCGGCTATCTCCTCGGGGATCAGATAACGCCTGGGTCCGAAAATCGCGGTGCCGACGCGTACCATCGTTGCGCCTTCGGCAATGGCATTATCCATATCTTCTGACATTCCCATAGAGAGCGTATCGAGTTCGTATCCATCCCGCTTGAGCCGATCAAATAGTTCCCACAGCATGTGGAACTGGCTGCGCTGCAATGCCGTGGCGGTTGTAAGTTCAGGGACGGCCATTAATCCTCGCAGTTTCAGGCGCGGCAGGCGAACGGCATGCTCGGCCAGGCTAGCCAGCTCTTCGGGAGCCACACCACTCTTACTTGCCTCCCCGCTCACATTGACCTGTAAACAGATTTGCAACGGTGGCAATGATTCAGGCCTGTCCTTTGACAGCCGGTCGGCAATTTTTGCCCTGTCTACACTGTGAACCCAGGAGAAATTCTCCGAGATGCGCCGCGTCTTATTGCTCTGTATCGGGCCGATAAAATGCCATTCGATCGGAAGATCGGTCAGGTGCTGCATTTTTGCCAGCGCTTCCTGCAGGTAATTCTCGCCAAAAATCTTTTGCCCCGCCTGCCAGGCCTCCCGCAATCGCTCGGCAGGGTTGGTTTTACTCGCTGCGAGCAGCGTAATCTCCCCAGGTTTCCGGCCGCAGGATTGGGCCACAGTGGTGATACGGTCATGTACCGCTTGGAGCCGTGAGGCGATGGTTGTCGTCATGTATCCTGGTGTCCTATCTTCTTGAACTGGCCCACAGATAATGAAGCGTCATGTAGATCATATTTTTCACGGTCTAGCAGGCTGCGAGAATAATCTCTGTGCATGCCTGAATAGCACTTGTTTGCACGTCGTGAGATAACACGAGCCTTCCACGCAGGATGCTCAAAAAGACCGTTCAGCAAGGCCGCAGCGAGCGAAGGCCCGAGGCGTACCCTTGGGGTACGTTGAGGGTTTGAGCGATGCGAGAACGCCGCTGACGGAATTTTTGAGCATCCTGCTAGCGATACATATACTCGCGCGTCAGAGGAAGAGCGTTGTTCAATCCGTTCGTAAAAATGACTTGATAAAGCCGTGGGTTGCCGTAGCGAAAGTTGATGACGCATCCATTGAGAAACATGCGCCACATTCGAACGAACGAGGCATCGAACATCTTTTCGATTGTTTTGACATGTGCCTCGTATCTTGTGCACCACTCCTCAACCGTTTTTGCATAGTGCAGACGAAGGTTTTCGATATCGGTCGGAACGAGTCCGGTTTCGCCCATCGTGCGAACGATCTCATCCAGCGAGGGAATATACCCACCAGGAAAGATATATTTCAACGTCCAGGGATCGCCGGGCATTGATCGCTCTTCTCCTATGGTATGCAGCAATCCTATCCCCTCACGCTTCAAGAGCGACTGCGCCTTTTGCATAAACGTAGGGATGAATTGCTTCCCCACATGTTCAAACATCCCGATTGAAACGAATTTGTCGAACGTGCCTTCAAGCTTACGGTAATCTTCGAAGACGACAGAAATCTCCTTTGACAGCCCCTCGCGTTTGATCAAATCCGTCGCATACTCAACTTGTTGCTTCGAAAGTGAGCAGCCGACCCCGCGTATGCCATAGTGTTTGGCCGCGTAGATCAACATCCCACCCCACCCGCAGCCGATGTCAACCAGTGTTTCTCCAGCCTGTAACTGAAGTTTCCGGCAAATATGCTCGTACTTCTGCTGCTGTGCCTGCTCAAGTGTGTCGTCCTCATGACGGAAGTAGGCGCAGGAGTAGGCCATGGTCTCGTCCAGCCATAGTTTGTAGAAGTCGTTCCCGAGATCGTAATGGTGGGCGATGTGCTTGGGCGCACGCGAGAGCGTGTTGAGCGAAGTCTGACGCAGGTGCTGAAACGCAAGCTTCGTTTTCAAGCCGAGAGGGAGGTTGAGGAACGCGGCGTCAGTCCCGAAGCGAAGAAGTTGCCTGAAATCCCCTTCGACCTGAATATCCCCTCCCATATACTCTTCGCCGAACCCTAATGATCCGCTTTCGAGGACATGGTCCGCCGCCTGCTTCGTCACAAAGGTGAGAAGAAACTGCCTCTTGCCTGTGCCGTATGAACTCTTCTTTCCATCCCAAAACTGCACCTCAAAAGAAATATCCGGCGCATGATCGCTCAATTTATCGAACAGCTGCTCAAGAGTTTTTCGCATGACCTACCTTGTCCTGGTGAATAGGAGGTTACTTTTGAGGTGGGCTGACGCTTGAACACCCTCAAGAAACCCCAATAGATGCCTGTGATAAGCTCTTTCCCCGGGTCTTGTCAAGATGTTGGTGAAGAAGGGAAGGCGAGGAAGAAACAGTAGCGCTCTGTCGGTGCACAGGGCCTGCCTTGAGTGGAGTAATGGCATCGAGAACCACACTCCCCTATAGCACTGTTCCGCCCATGGGGGTTGTTTTTTTATAGCAAAGTAACTGACAATGAAACCGGTGTATCAACCGAGTCATCGCTCGGCCATCTGCTTCAACAACCACACAAGAGGGATCGTCATGAAATTGCAGAACGTGTTGTGGATAGCGATCGCATTAATACTCCCCGGTACAGCCTGGGCCTATGGTGACATCAACGCAGGCAATAATATGATCCCCTGCACAGCGAAGTTCTCAAGGTTTACGCCGCCGAATAATACAGAGGTAGCGCAAAAATCTGAATTTTCTTTTTATGCATCTACTTCGACGAACCCGAGTAGCATAAGGGTGACGATAAAAGAGCAATTAGTACCCATCACAGTGACTACGAAACATGACGGGCTTCACGTAACTGGCAAAATCCCTGCCACGGTAAAAGCGACCTACGCAAAAATTAACCTGATGGGCAAAGGCCCCAATCAATGCGAAGCGACAGGGGGATGGTTGGTGAAAGTGAAGTGACTGAATCATCTCCAACATTCGGAGATCGTCGCGATTGTCGACGTGCTGGAACAGAAGGGCCTCTGCAAATCCTCTTCGAGCTCATGACAGAGTTGCGACGCAAGAATCGGAACGAGTTCGAATAGGGAGGAGATGTGGATGCGGAAAGCATGACCGGTAGAGGGCGGAGGAGTAACGGACTACTGCCCCCGCCCCACCAGCTGAGTCGCGTCTTCTACTTCGTGACACGAATTTCGACGCGGCGGTTCTTTGCCCGACCCGCAGGGGTTGTGTTCGGTTCAACCGGCTTGCTGTCTGCGTAACCGGTTGTCGTCGCAGCGCCAAGACCACCTTTTGTTAGGGCCTTTGCCGCATTAACCGCACGGGATTCAGAGAGTTCCTTGTTTGTGGGGAACTTATTCTTCAGCTCCCCGCCTATGGGAACATTGTCAGTGTGACCGTCCACCGCCACCTTGTACTCAGGATAATCCTTCAAGACCGCCCCAACCTGCTTGAGCGCATCGATGCCCTCCTGTGTCAACTCATCATGGCCGGAACCGAACAGATAGTTGGAGGCCAGGCTAATCAACAACCGCTCGTTGTTCAGATCGACCGTAATGTCGCCCTTTTCGATCTGAGGGCGAAGTGCCCTGACTAATCCCCGCTGGGCCGTTTTCAGTTTTTGTTCATCAGCTAACAGAGTTCCTCGGAGGTCTGCCAGTTCCTTGTCCCGGCCTGCCAGTTGTCGCTCCAACTCCGCCATACGCTGCTTGCTGGCAGCCAATTCGGCTGCCATGCTGTCCATCGCAGCGAGAGGGTCGGCCTGATTCTTTGGTGCATCCTCGACATTGCAACGAACGTCATTCCAAGCCTGCCATCCATCAGTCTTCGGACAAATAGGGCTCTTATCCAAGCTTGCACAGCCCGTTAGAGCAGCTAAACTTGCTACGAGGATAACGGTTTTGGATGTCTGCATGATGATCTCCATCTCCTAAATTGTGTGCGGGTCATCGATCCTGTGAGTCTTCTCCCGCCACCTCGTGGAAATACTCGTACCGAGGTGGTACTTGGCAACCTTTCAGAGCGTTCTAATTTCCATCAAGGGTTTCTCTTCGTTCGTTGGCCCAGCGGGCGGTGCGGGGTGAAGTTCATTCTTGAAGCGGCTGACTTGCGTCACCAGCGCAAAGATTACGAAAGCGACGATGATAAAGTCAAATCTGGCTTGATGGAACCGTGACTAAAACCATAACCAGTCACGATGGAAAACGGGGAGTGGGGATGCAGGCTATTGATTCTGTGGTGCGCCCGGAGGGACTTGAACCCCCAACCCCCAGATCCGTAGTCTGGTGCTCTATCCATTGAGCTACGGGCGCTTTCCTCGAAGTTATGAGTTGTTAGTTTTGAGTGCTGAGTTAACGGCTCGGAGGGCTCCAAAGCTGGATGAGAACCCGAAGCGACCTGCTACGAAACTCAGAACTTACAACTCAGAACTCATAACTCCACTGTTTGCAACAGGAAGGGGTTATACAGGTCTCTGGCCTGGCGGGTCAAGGGATCGGCCTCTTCTCCATATGAAAATAGAGATACAGGGGCGAGGCGAGAGGAAATACTTACTTGCCGGACGACGTGGCTACAGGAACAAGCGTGACTGTTGACCGTTTCGACTTGACTGAGACGGAACGAATAGGCCGATCGAATATGGGAGCGCTGCTAGCGGTATAAAAGGCGGTGTCCTGCACCACTTGCTCCATCAATGATGTGAGGCAGGATTCCGTCACATGGCCTTTCAATTCATCGATCATGAGGGGCGTCGCGCCGAACATTTTATAATGAGCGGTTCCGGTGGATTGGCTCTCGTAGCGTTTGACCCGCCCATCCCAGCGTTCCAATTCCAGAGTCATGTGCGCCGAATAGTCATATTCCAGTGGAATGAAGGGGGCGAGGGTGAACATCGAGGCGCCGATGGCAATGCTCTTCCATGTCACATCGCCCGGATGGGAATCGACGGCCTCATCGAACACAAGACGGGCGCGAATGAATTTTTCACTGGCTGGAGGTTCGGGGGAATTCGTATCCCCGAGGCGTGAGAATAGCCCGACTGCTCGCAACGTGCTGAGCACGCGGCGCTCAGTTTCCAATGACGAAGTTTGCGGTGAGCCGTTGCGCGTGGTATCGACGCTATCGATGACGAGCGGGACTTGCTCCGCTCGCGCGATGTCCCTGGTGATTGGCTGTGGACTGCTGTCGGCCGTGGACTTGATCTCAATCCGGTGACCGCAACCGAACGTGAGTGTCACGACCAACCCACAGCTTATGATGATCGTCCAGATGACGCGCGGTGTAGCCTGCATATCGGCTCCTAAAAGTAAAAGGAAAAGCCTGCGAAGGGGAGACTTTCATTCAGTCCGACATTTGGACTGCTCGTGTGGGCATTGGAGATATGCTGAAAACGGTAGCCGGCATTGAGCGCGAATCCGTCGTTCATGAAATAACTGATTCCGAGCCCTGCCGTCAAGATGAAGTTGAACTGGCTTTGCTGTTCAGGAATATTCCCTGCGAGATCGGTCCAAAATGGGCCTCCGGCGAATTCTACATAGGGCCTGATCCGGTCAAGTGCGACGAAACTGTATTTGATCTTCGGAGTGAAGCCGATGCCGTGCGAGAGCACCGGTTCCTGAAATTGGATATAGACCATCTCGCCGCCGAGTGATATTTGCCCCCGATACCAGCTGTCGCCGATAGGATCGGTGAGCGTGATCATCCAGGAGGGCATGAAGGCTGGTCCCCTCTGTTCGGTCTTGCTTTTCCCCTCTACGAGGCGATGGGGGAACAAGTACCCGGCAGAGAGTCCAATTTCTTGAGTGCCGACGGTGATCGTGGGTGAGTCATTTGCAGCAGACACGTTGTTAGCCATCATGAGCGACCCAAGAACCAACGCTGCCAGGATCCGAGCAAGATATGGCATCCGATATCCACGTCAATATCCTGTCAGCTATTTCAGGGTGAAGGTTAAGCAACAGGGGCGACTGGGTCAAGATACCAAGAACGATTGAGTTCTGTCCAGAAGTACAGTGGATTGACCAGACAGAAAGTGGAAGAATCCTGGATAACTGATCGAGGCTATTCGGGGAGGTCCAGCATGAAAAAAGGCTCACCGAATTATTTCAGCTTGACAAGGTGAGCCAAGTCTGCCTGAAGGTCAGGCAACCCGTATCGCTGGTCGAGAGAGACCACTCGTTCAAGACACCGTCGTGCTGAAACAGAATCTCGACGGCTGTCGTAGATCGCGGCAAGGTGCCGCAGCACCGCTGCTTCAGCCGGCTCGTTACCGAGCTTGATGTAATGTTCCGAAGCATTGTTGAGACAACGTTCGGCTCTAGTCAGATCGCCTTGGTCGAGAAAGCACTTCCCCAGTTGGCTGTAGGTCACAGCCAGCCCTTCTTCGTTTCCGACAATCCGATGAGAGTCGAGCGCTTGCGTGAACGACGTAACAGCCTGCCCCCATTTCCCTTCGCGAGCCTCTTGGAGCGCCAGATTGTTGTAGAGAATGCCGAGCGCGCGATCGTCCTTGAGATCGCGCAGCAAATCCAGCGCCTCAAGGTAGTAGGGGCGCGCTTTTTCAGGATGACCGGCGCCGACGTGAAGATTGCCGAGGTTCACCAGCGTATGGGCAATGGCCTGCTGATTCTGTTCAGTACGTTGGATCGTGAGCACTTCTCTGTAACAGGTTTCCGCCCGATCCAGATCACCCGATAGGGCACAGACGTTGCCCAGATTGCCGAGCGAATCGGAGAGCGCGCGCTGGTCATGGGCCAGGCGATCATCTGCGACGGCCTGTTCATAGGCTGCCTTGGCCTGAGCCAGTTGGCCTCGGTGGAGGAAAATGCGCGCGCGATGTTTGTCCGCGTCCGACATCTTTTCGTGAAGCGCCGTTCGTGTCCCGTATCTCGTCTGACGAAGAACGCTTCACGTTTCACGAGATACGCGTTGCGCTAGTCACCCCCCTTCGGTGTATCTTTTCTAAATTCGACCTGGATCTCGTCTTCCTCGTCCAATCCAAGTCCTGCTCGAAATGAGTCGTATAGTTCCGTGATCTGCTCAATGTGCCTCACGCTCTTTTTGTCACGAGAGGCGAGATATGCTTCACAAAGCCTTACGCCTGTCTGAAAATGCCGGGCGATCGTTTCCTCCGTCACCTGCTGCCAGGTGATGTAGATGCAGAAGGCGTGAAAGGAATGCGCCTGTGGATGGCGGATTGCCAGCGCCAGTAATTCCTCATAGGCCTCCCGGGCCGTCGATCCGGCATTGGAGGAAAAGGTGGATTCCAGCTCGACGGCGATATCCCAATCGGCACCGAGACCAGTTTCTGCTTCTTGAAGCGCCGCCTGCGCGGCGAGGGCTGCATCGAATTGCATGGGTTATCTCACAAGTTCAAACAGGAGGCTTTGCGCTTCTTGTCTCCGTCATAGACCGACCCTGCGTAAGTCGAGGCGTCGGTTGTCCATCGGCGGGCACCACAAATAGCTCCCTGAAATGGGGCGTGTGAATGTGAACAGGGCGTCTACGATGCCGTCCTCGGCACCGACCATTCTACGCAACAGCGCGTCGAACGCGTCAAAGGAGTTCCCGAACGCCACGAACACCAAACCTGCCCGGCATGCGTCAGCCCAGGGCATAGACCGCCGCACAATGAACGCGGTGGGGTCAAAGCTTTCCTGAGCCGTTCGCTTCACATGGGCGGAAACCGGCGCCTTGCCGAGTTCTTTGTTATCACGTTTCCGGCGCCCGATTGTGCGATCTTGCTCTCGAGTCGTCATGGCTTCGAACCTGTTCAGATCGTGAACCCATTGCTGAACCGCGACGAAACTCCCTCCGTCGAGTCCTGTTCCCTGCCCGGTGACGAAGGCAGTCCGGATAGCCGCTGCGCCCTTCGGGTTTTCAGTTCCATCCTCATAACCGGAAAGGTCGAAACCGGACCGATACCGGAAGCCGTCGATCGTATACTGCAGTTGAAGACCAGGGGCGACGATGTCGACAATTGCACGTGCGCGATGGATGAGTTCGCCGCGATCGTCTCCTCGCAGCCAGCACCATAACGATACCGGTGTCGAAGGCACGTCGAATCCGGGACCAGCGTAGCTTGGGAATACCTCCAGTCCTGGAACTTCACGACCGAGGGCACGCACCAGCGATTGACCCAATCCAACGATCGTTGTATCACCGTCCGCCAGTTCGCACAGATTGCGCATGGAACCAGCGGGATTCTTTCCTGGCGCAATGGCGAACAACAGATACCGGGCCAGTGGTGGAACTGGGGCGAGAATGCCCTTCTGAGCGTGACGCATGGGATCTCCTCAGCCTAATAGGCCACCGTGTCTCGTCCTCCGTGCTGTGACATCGATTGCAGGATACTCGCGCAGGGAAAAGCAGGTCAATAAGGGGAGCGGCCCCCATCGTCTTACGCCCGCGTTTACTTTCCTTCCCATGACTCTGTAGACTACGAAGGTCCTTACTTATGAGTATTGAGAAGCCACCAGCTGCTTTGCCGACCGAGCTTGCTTCGTCCGATCCGATTGATTGTATCATCCACTATCACATTCAGACCAAACACCACTTCAATCGGTGTGCTCGCGCCCTTGGGTACCTGGATTGGGCTAATCAGCCGGATCCGTTTCGACGGTTCGAGGGCGCACAGCTGATCCCACTCCCCTTACTGAAGCCTGATGAGGCGCCGCTGTCACCCGCCTACGACGCGATCTATCAAAAAGCAGATGCCGTTTGTCAGCCTGTCAACTTGCAGACCGTCTCGCGACTGTTTGAGTTCGCCCTCGCATTATCGGCGTGGAAAAAGGCCGGGGAGTCGGAATGGGCGCTGCGGAGTAACCCCTCGTCAGGCAATTTGCATCCAACTGAAGGCTATCTCATCTTGCCGCAGGTTGACGGACTCAATCTCAAGCCTGGTCTCTATCACTACGCGCCGAAGGAACATGGCCTGGAGTGTCGGGCGGAGTTTCCCGTCGAGCAAGTCGCTCGCTTGTTGGCTCCGTTTCCTCCTGGCGCATTTCTCTTCGGACTGACCTCGATACATTGGCGGGAAGCCTGGAAGTACGGCGAGCGGGCATTCCGTTACTGCAATCACGATATCGGCCATGCGATTGGGTCAGCGCGGATTGCTGCTGCTACGTTGGGCTGGAACATGGCGCTGCTGGATGGCATGGAACAGAACACGATCGCCCTATTGTTAGGGACCAATCGCACAGAGGATTTTGCGGATGTTGAACAGGAACATCCAGACTGTCTGGCGGTAGTATGGTCACCGGAAAACGTGAAGCGTGAAGCGTCGATCGTGAAGCGCAGTGATGAGGAAATGCCGTTGTTTCTGGATCCAGCAATGGTGAAGGAACTTGCGGTTGGACCCTGGCATGGGAAAGCCAATTGCCTGAGTCGTGAACATGGGGTACATTGGGACATCATCGATGAAGCGGCAGAGGCCTCCTGGAAGGCAGAGGCTGACAAGCTGACAATTTCACTCCCAATGAGTTCTGCCTCCGCATCCGACACGCTTCACGCTTCACGAGCAACGAACGACACTGGCCTCAATGCGGGCCAGATCATCAGACAACGCCGGAGTGCGGTATCGTTCGATGGCAAGACATCGATCACAACGACGACATTTTTTCGCATGATGCAACGCGTGGTGTCTCGTCCGGACTTGCCGCAATTGGATCGACCGATGCCCTGGGACGTCTGGCCTTATGATCCGGCAATTCACTTGATGCTCTTTGTCCATCGCGTCGAAGGTCTCACGCCAGGGCTCTATTTTCTGGCCCGTGACCCACAGAAGCTATCACCCATCCAACAATGCATGAATCCGGAGCTGACCTGGGCTCCGGCCCCGGGTTGTCCGGAAAACCTACCGCTCTATTGGCTGCTTGAAGGCGACGCTAGGAAACTCGCCGCCCAGGTGAGCTGTCACCAGGACATTGCCGGGGACAGTGCCTTCTCATTGGGGATGCTGGCTGAGTTCGAAGGGCGCTTGCGGGAGAGGGGAGCCTGGTGGTACCCACGTCTCTTCTGGGAGGCTGGTCTGCTGGGACAAGTGCTCTACCTGGAGGCGGAAGCTGCCGGGGTGCGAGCCACTGGAATCGGCTGTTTTTTTGACGACCCAGTCCATGAGATCATGGGGATCAAAGAACGTTCGTTTCAGTCGCTCTACCACTTTACGGTAGGCGGTCCGGTCGAGGATAGCAGACTGATGACGCTGGGGGCCTATCATCACCTGAATCGATGAGAATGTAAGATTATATCTACACCATTAGCCTGGAGCGCTACGTCTCATGTTCAAAATTAAAAAAAAGGCCGGGAAGCCAAGACCTGTTATCCTCTATAACATCATTGAGGACTACTCGGAGTTCGACGCACCAGGGAATGTCACGGCCTGCGCAATGACATATCCAGAGGACCTGCCCGCACATGCCAAGGTTCTGTCAGAAAGCAACGATATTCCGCTGGAGACGATGACGACCCTCCTGACTGATGGCGGGGTCTATGTGTACCCCCAAGTCGGCGGGTTGCTGACGAGGGGGCTATTCGCCTGTCGAATCGATCCAACCGGTGAAGTCCCGAAACAGACCTGGATCTTGGATCTCACCCAGTTTGCTGAGGCGGAGCAGTTGGCTCAGGCGCGGGGGATGAAGCTTGATGAAGTCGCGGCGCTCGTTTTTCACTGGACACTGCCGGAGGAGCTGAGAACAAA
This sequence comes from Nitrospirota bacterium, assembly GCA_016219645.1. Classification (NCBI taxonomy): domain Bacteria; kingdom Pseudomonadati; phylum Nitrospirota; species Nitrospirota bacterium. The sequence continues at coordinate 43,186 of JACRLR010000044.1, read as the reverse complement.
ACTCGAGCAGAAGAATCTTGGGATCGATTACCGCACGTTGGACCGTGCTGTTGCCAAGGGTGGCGATATCAAGTACATCGATTTCCGGAAGGACTGGTCCCCCCATTTCAAGCGACTCTGCATCATGCCGGATGGCCGATTAATTGAGACAGGAGGCTTGGAAGAGTTTGCCCAACTTCATAGCATCACATCGGCGCAAGCCAAAACGTTGGTTGAGCAGGGTGGCACACTGGAAGTGAACGGCGAGCTCCTGGCCTGTCAGATTGTGAATGGCCAGCCGGCAGTGGCTCGATTCAGTGCGCAGAACTACAAACAGGCGAAGGAGTTGGCGGCGACGAAGCGATTACATCTGATGGATGCGTTGAGCGAGGTGGCTTACAACGATCCGGTGATGATGCGCTCGTTGGCTAGGAAAGAACTTAGTGCGGGCAGATGAGTCAATACTGTAAACAGGCCGGCCCACGCTGATGGTTGTCAGAGCACAGAGGAGCGCTACTTGGCGAGCTCTTCGTTGACGGCTTGCATGAGTTGATCGAGGTTGAATGGTTTTTCGAAGACACGACAGGCGCCAAACAATTTCGCCACATCAAGAAAGTTTCGTTCGGCTTGGGCACCGGTCATGGCGATGACCTTCGCGTCGAGATATTCTTTCGTCAGCTGTAAGGTGGCTTCGAGGCCATCGGTTCCCGGCATCAGGATATCCATGAGGACCAGATCGACTTTGTTCTGCTGGTAGAGCGCTAGGCCTTCCCGCCCATCGCGGGCTTCGAGCACACGGTGGTTGGCCCGCTCAAGAACTTCCTTCAGGAGGTTCCGGATCGATTCTTCGTCGTCGATAATGAGGATCGTGGCCATCGCGTGAAATACCCCTCCAATTCTTTCATCTTACCTATGTTGGGTTCCTCTGTCTAGCAGAAGTTGATCGAGAAGACTGTGCTCACCCCTTGGAGCCTGAGCTACAACTTGTATATAATGCGCGCTCCCTTCTGTTAGGAGCGATTAGTACCCCATGGCCAGTGCCCAGACCGAGTATCAGCAACAATTACGCGCCCTCGCTGAACTGATGCTGGCCGTGTCGGGTGAATCGGTCACCGTCATGAAGAAAAATGCTCCTGCTCAGGCGTTGAAACTCAAACGCCAAGATGAATGGGGCATCTATCTGGAATTCGTCAAGATCCTGTTCAACCTGACAGATCGACTCTCCCTGCTGCACCTACCGCTCAAAGAGCAGCCTCAGTTCATGAACCATCTCGAAGACGCAGTCACGCTGCAATTGAAGAATGTGCTCGAACCAGCATTCGGCTCCGGAGCCGACCAAATGGAAATCATGCTCACAGTCGGTGCGGCAGTGACGGAGAGTCGGCAGGCCTATGAGCGATATCGGTTCCTTGTCACCGAAAACACTCCCGAGAAAGATGCGATGTTGAAAGACTTTGGCGGGCGAGTCGCGGACGCGATGGGTATCGCAGGAAACGCACAGGTATCAGCCGCCGCAACGCTCTGCGCGAGCGCCGCGATTCCAGCCATTACAGCCATTTTGGCCGGAGACCCTCTTCCAGTCGACGCAACCCGTACCGCCACTCCCACGGCGCCGGATACAACTTCCGCACCGCCACCACAGGCTGCCAGACCGAACCCCCTCACACCGACAGGAACTGAAATCAAGTTGGTGAGTGTGATGTCGACCGTCACGGGAGAGGAAGTGGAAACTCGCTGGGGGCTGCATCCTCGGTTCCGACAAGACCTTTCTCCGGAAGACATGCAACAAGTCGCCGCGCTGATGAACCGAGTTGTAAAAATACTTGGCGAACGATATGCCTCCGTGGCATTCTCAGACGAATGGACTTCGTGGTATAAGGCTGGTCATGCCTGATCGCTCTTGTCGATCAAGTGTGTCGGGCTAATCTTGTCTGTTCGGTCTATCAGGACTCGTTGGTGTATCTCCGTGTAACCTCGTTCGACTACACACAAGACAGAACAGATCAACCAGACAGACCCCTAGAATTTGAGGAGGTGCAGTGGATAATCCGCAGACAGCAGACGCCTTATCACATGCCATTCCATCCGGTCTCTCACGTCTCAACGAATTGGCTCGGAATCTTTGGTGGAGTTGGACTCCGGAAGCACGGAGGTTATTTGAACACATCGATCCAACCCTCTGGGTCCTGACCCACCACAATCCTGTCGAACTACTGGCCTCCGTCAGACCAGAACGCCTCAAGCACCTGGCCGAAGATCCCTCGTATATGCGTCTGTACTCTGCCACCCTCAGAGTATTCGACGAGTACGTTCGAAATGAACGCAGTTGGTTCAACACACAACACAGCGATTTGAAAAATCCCACCATCGCCTATTTCTCTGCGGAATTTGGCCTGCACAGATCCATTCCCATTTACAGCGGCGGCTTAGGCATTCTCGCGGGAGACCATTGCAAGGAAGCCAGCGATCTCGGTGTGCCGCTCGTGGGAGTAGGGTTCATGTACCCGCAAGGATACTTTCGGCAACGGATTACCCCGGAAGGATGGCAGGAAGCAGCCTATGCCCCCTTCAACCGGGCAGAATCGCCAGTTCACCCAGCCCTCACTCCAACAGGAGACGCCTGCAGAATCACGGTTGAAATCGGTAACCGAATCGTGGCAGCAACGGTCTGGAAAGTGCTTGTTGGATTGGTCCCCCTCTACCTTATCGACACAGACGTTCCTGAGAACAGTCCTGAGAATCGGGCTCTCTCGGCTCGACTCTATGGCGGCGATCAGGAGATGCGCCTCTGTCAGGAGTTTCTGTTGGGCATCGGCGGAGTCCGTATGCTTCGGGCTTTGGGCATCTCACCGACGGTCTGGCATGCCAACGAAGGCCACTCCGCCTTCCTCACCCTGGAGCGCATTCGCGAATTGGTCGAGAAAGGATCAACGCATGCAGATGCCTGCGAAATCATCCGTCACAGCACAGTCTTTACAACCCACACACCGGTGCCGGCCGGTCACGACGTCTTTCCCCATCATCTCATGGACCGGTACTTTGCGGGCTATTGGGAAAAACTGGGTCTCTCGCGTGAAGACTTCCTCCGTCTGGGAGATACTCCAGAATCCCAGGGACAAGGTTTCAACATGACGGCTCTCGCCATCCGGATGGCTTCCCATGTGAACGGGGTCAGCCGCGAGCATGGGCAGGTGTCACGACAGATGTGGCGGCATCTGTGGCCCGGCCTCCCGATCGAGCAGGTTCCGATTCGCAGCGTGACCAATGGTATCCATGTGCCAACCTGGATCGCACCGGAACTCAACCAGCTCTATGGCAAATATCTGGGCCCCGAATGGATGGAAAAATCCGACGACACGGCCATGTGGCAACGGGTGCTCGATATCCCAGACCAGGAACTCTGGGCCGTGCGCCAAACGATGAAACGCAAACTCATGAGCTTCATCCGAGAACGAGCCCGGAGCGGCTGGATGCAGGGACACCTCCAAGCCTCGCAGGTCTTAACGCGAGGCACATTGCTCGACCCCGAAGCGCTGACCATCGGATTCGCCAGGCGCTTTGCCACATACAAGCGGGCAACATTATTGTTCCGTGACCTCGAAAGGCTGAAACAGTTGCTGCATAATCAATGGAGGCCTCTCCAATTGATCTTTGCCGGCAAGGCCCACCCCGCCGATGAGCCGGGCCGCTATTTCATTCATGAAGTGCTGAGTTTTTGTGACGACCATAAACTTGGCGGCCATGTGGCATTCCTTGAAAATTACGATATGCACATGGCGAAGTTCCTCGTCCAAGGGGTCGACATTTGGCTCAACACCCCGCGCTTTCCTTTGGAGGCGAGCGGAACGAGCGGGCAAAAAGCCGCGCTCAACGGCGTCATCAACCTCAGCGTGCTCGATGGATGGTGGAAGGAAGGTTACAACGGAGCGAACGGATGGGGTATTGAGCCCCTAGTCGGAAACCAGGACATTCAGGCCCAGGACGAGCATGACGCGCAACAGCTCTATCGCATACTGGAGCAGGAAGCCATTCGACTCTACTATCAACGAGACCTGGATGGGATCCCACGAGGTTGGCTGCAACTCGTGAAGGAAAGCCTGCGGACCAATGCTCCCCGTTTCTGTACCAAACGGATGGTCAAGGAATACGTCGACAATCTATACGCGCCAGCCATGGTCCGTGCACCCTCGACATGGTAGACCGCCGACCAGAATTCTTCCAGAAAAGCCGTCGCTGTGCCATCACCGTGCAGCTCCAGATGCTCCTGCTGCTCACCATGACGATTGTCATGGGCCAGCCCCTTGTTGACGCAGGCACGCCAACAACGTCGACCGGCCCAGCCCTCGAACGTGAGGCCAGAGATGCGTTCGACCACGCCGAATACAACCAGGTACTTAAGTTCTGGCAATCGCTTCCACCAGAGACCGCCGCATCGAAACCGCTTGTTCTCCTCGCCTTCCAGAGCTCTCTCAAGCTTGGACGGCCAGAGGAAGCCCTCACGTTCTATCAACGGCTCGTTCCGACAGGTCGACCGGACGATCTGGCGCTCCTCCGGCCCTTGGCACTCAGTTTCCTGACCAGCCATGTCCGCGACCAACAGGAGTACGTGAGGGTCGAGGCTTATACTATGCTGGCCGAATTAGGCCTTGCTGAAACACGAGCGGTACTGGAAGATGGGCTATTCGATAGTTCGGTCCTCGTGCGGGCTCGCGCCGCTGACGCCATCGGCAAAGCCGGGCTAGCAGGGAAGTCCGGCCCCTTACGACGAGCCCTGAGTGACGCGATGCCGGCCGTGCGTATTGCCGCAATGAACGCGCTCAGTGAAGCCAACGTTACCGACATCATACCCTATCTCATCGAAGTTGCGAGAACGGATGACGGGCCGGAATCCGTATTTGCCTCTGCTGCATTATATCGACTCGGCAAACAGGACATGCTGACCGATATCACAGGAGCGGCGACGCTTCCGGACCCCGATGTCCGCATGGCAGCCTTAGGCATATTGGGACGGCTGAAGCGAGCATCCAGTCTATCGGTCTTGAGCCAAGCCGTGTACGATCCTGAACCGTCTGTTCGTGCATTCGCCGCCGGGGCATTGGGAGACTTTGGACAGGCCGGTGGCGTCGGGCCGTTGACCCATGCCATGGGAGACGAAAACGCACGTGTGCGCGCAGTGGCAGCCACGAGTCTTGGGCGACTGGGCATTCGCGAGAACCATCCACTGCTGCGGGCTCTCACGCGTGATGCCAGCCTGCAGGTACGGGCCAGCGCGGTGGAAGGACTCCTTCGGCTGGGAGACGTATCGGCAGTCGAGCTCGCCGCAGACTTGGCAAAACACCCGGACCCCTCCATCCGAGCTGCAGCGGCCCACACGCTCTCGGCCACATCTGACAAGCAGGCGGTAGCAATTTTACAAACGCTCCTGCAAGATCAGCAGCCACAACCACGGCTCGCTGCGGTGAAGGCATTGGGTAAGAGTGGAGCACCGGTGACGCCATTGCTCAAACAAGGGCTACAGGATTCAGACGTCGCCATTCGTCTGGCTGCTGCTGGCAGCCTTCTCCAACAACTCCGCCGCCCCACGACTGCTCCCAAAGCTCGCTAATAAGCTGTTGATAACATCCGCCAGCACCTTGGAAGAGTGAAGAACGACTCTGTGAGTGTCTACACATCGCATTTCTGTCATACTTAAGTAGTTTGCACCGCCTTGTTAGAGGAAAGGAGTGCGTGATGTGGAAATTTGTCGCAGTTCTTGTCTTGATCGCTGCGTCGTTCGGTGTAGGATTTTACTTCGGCCAACGTCCGATCGGGACACTGGAGGAGACGGTCTCAGGCCTCCAACATTCGCTTAAAGACACATCGCGCAATATCATCGATACCACAATGGGAATCGAGCGAGACCTCCGCAGGCGACAGGGACTGATCGACAGCAAGTCTCGAGTGGTACAGGCAAAATCAGAACTGCTCGATAAGAACTTTGGAGAGGCAGCTAAGCAATTGGGTGAGGCTGCCGAGACGCTGGAGACGGTGGTGAAGGGCGCAAAGCAGGACGAGTCGATCCTCGCCCTACGGGCACTCACCGGAACGCTTCAGGAAGTACGGCTGGAATTGTCGATGGGGAAACCGGTGTCGATGAAGAAGCTCGATGAGATTCAGCTGGAAGTTGACCGGCAGCTGAATAAATAAGCTGACTTTTGCTACGCGGTTGCGGACTGTTTCTTCCACTTCGCCAAGATCCTCTCTACCCGCATCCGCACCACCATATCCGGATCCTTCATCAACGGTTTGATGGCCTCGCGACCCCGCTCATCGCCGATGGCCTCGAGCGCGGCAGCGGCCGTCAACCTGGTAAACCAATCACCATCGCCGAGCATCTCGATGAGAGGCTCGATCGCTTCAGCCTCCTTGATCCGGCCCAAAGCCAGCACCGCCTGCTTCCGAATGTTCTCGTCTTTGTCTTTCAGCGCCTTGATCAATCGCGATACCGCCGGTTGACCCAGCTCGACCAACGCGTTGAGCGCATCGTCTTTGAACTCGTCGTTGCGCAGTTGAAGCATGAGGGGGTCGAGAACACGTTCGTCACGGATCTTCCCTAGCGCGGCAATGGCGTACTTGCGAACGTCCCAATCCCGGAGCAGCCTGATCAACAGTTCGACGGCGGGAGAACCGATCTGTCCCAACCCTTCGATTGCAACTTCACGAACTTGCCAGTCGCCGTCTCGCAAGGCATGGCACAGGGGTTCCACACAACGTTCATCGCCCATCTCTCCGAGCGTGATGGCGGCCTCGCGCCGGACCACCCAGTCGGGATCCTTGAGCAGATCGATTTGGATCTCGATCTCATCCTTGACCTTCTCTTCTTCAAGAAGAACCAGCTCGGTCGTCGCTGTTACCGGTTCAACTCGTCCCGCCTGCTCTCCGGTAAAATCGGCCGCCACCTGGTCAGTCAACTCATCGGTCACCAACTCTGAACCATCAGGATTCGTCCGCTCTTCTTTTTTTTGGAGTTGTTCCATCTGTATCACCCGGATACGTCACTCGCCAATCGATTGTCCCGACAGGGGCATTACTTTTTGGCTTCGGGGGCGGTCGTTTTCTTACTCGCAGAATTTTTCTTGCGCAGGGCCAGGGAACGCCGTTTCCGCTGTGTCCGTTTCAGCCGTTTCCTGAGGGAGCGAAGGCCTCCACCCTCTTGAGAGCCTTTGTGGTCAGCGCCTCTCGCTGCGATCTTCTTTTTCAGTCTGGTTTCGTCCGATTCATCTGCCGTGTTTTTCGCCATCCGGATACGGGCCTCCCTGCATACCTGATTGATTGAATTCGTCTTTTAGTCCCCAGAGCAAGGAAGCAGTGTAGTGGAGCGCTTCGCAGCCTGTCAACATGAGCCCATACCCCGACTTCGGAACAGATCTTCCAATGAACTCGTGAAGGTCGCAGGCTGCCTGACTGTGACGCCATGCTTCACTGCCTTTTAAAAGTACTGGCGCCCTCCCCCTTTGTATCCCAGTGATCTCGCTATGGTATTTCTCATGGGAGGGCCTGCCTCCGATCCGGCAAATTCCAGACCATATGCTATGCTTCTCTTAGCAAAGACACTGAGACCAAGGCTTGATACAGGTGAAGACGATGTGGCTTCGCTATGGGTCCGGGCTATTGCTGACAGGGATTTTGTGGGGCTGTTCGATGGTGGCCAGTACACCTCCACCATCGCCGCCAACCCCTGCGCCATTGTTTCATGCCGATGCCACAGACATAGCCATCTTGCAAGCCGTACGCCGAGAACAGGACACATTGCTGAGCACCTGTGCGCAACAGCAGTCCTGTGATCAGGTGTATTTTACACGTGCCATGGTCTTATTATTCCAGAATAGACAGGAGGCTGCGACCTCTTTCCGGCAGGCAATTGCCGTCGCGCCGAATGGTCCATTTGCAGACCCAAGCACACTCTGGATTCGGTTTCTTGCCAGTCGGAGTCTCTACCCCACCTCCAACGACAGGCCCTCGGAAGCATTACTGGAGGTGATGAAGGGGACTGTGCGGGCATGGCTAGAACGGCCGCGTGCGGCTGTGGGAACGGCCAAGAGCTCGAACACGGAAAGTGTCAAAAACCTGGACCCGTCGGTACACAACCTTCAACTGCAGATTCGTACTCGCGATAAACGGATCGCGGAATTGACGGATCAGCTCGAAGCCTTAAAGCAGATCGACTTGGACTCGAGTGGAACCGACAAACTGCCGCGCCCACGGAAGTCCCCCAAGTAACCACTCCCGGATCACCTCCATTCCTGATCGCATCACGTCCCACACATCGATAAACCGCGCTGCGTCTACCTTTGGCGCCCGCTCTTGAAATCAACAGGTTGCCGACTTCCCTTGCCCCAGAACAGATACCTTCCACCCTAACGAATGACAGGGTTCTTTCTCCCATGCTACAGTTCCGGAAGCAGCCTGAAGCAAAGGAGTAACCCTCCCTGCTCGTGCTGACTTTTAATCTTTGCCCTCTTTCCGAGAAGCCGCACGACAAGGTCGAGCCATGATCCCGGCTATTGATCACGATCACAATCTCTAACGTATCTACCATGCGGCTCTTAGTCCTCTCGCATATTGCCGACTGGGACTTTGGACCACAGGCGAAAGCGTATGGGCATGAGATTGTCGCCTGGGTGCGCACCACGTGGGAACGGGGCGAGGGGTATAGCCACGGTTCTCAGACAGTCAGGACCATCGCCAGAACGATCTTCGCCCTACCCAAACCCGTCCGGGCAATTCAACCGAAGTTCGATACGTGGACATGGCTTGAAAAAGAGAAGATCAAGCGCATGCCCTGTCCCAACATCAATGCGCCACAGTTTGTCGAATATGTGAAGAGTTTAAACATCGATCTGATCGTGGTCTGTGTATTCCCCCAGATATTGAAGACGGCCATTCTCCGCACTCCTCGATTCGGCGTCATCAATTGCCACCCTTCACTCCTTCCTCGTTATGCAGGGCCACAGCCCGAATTTTGGATGCTCAAGAATGGGGAGCCAGTTGCAGGAGTGACCGTTCATATCATGACGGAAGGGATCGATGCGGGGGATATTATCGCCCAACACGAGCTGATTGTCGGGGAGACCGAGAACATTGGGCAATTGTCGCAGCGGCAGCATCACGCAGCAGCAACCCTGCTGGCAAACGTGGTCAATGCCATCGCGCAGGGAACCGTCGATCGCAAGCCCCAAAATATCGCAGACCGCACCTATTTTGGAAAGAAGAAAGCGGCCGATACCATGGCCGATTGGAACGGGTCTGCCAGGCAGATCTTCAACCTATTGCGTGCGCTGCAACCTTACGAACCTCTGACTGCCTCTCTCAACGGTAGAACGATCAAGATTTACGAGGCGTACCCTCAAGAGGGAGCTGCGTTAGGGGGAATGCCCGGACAAATCATGGCTAAGAAATCAGGGAGACTCCTCGTACAGACCGGCAAGGGCTGTCTAGAAATACAGTCCTATGAAATCGTTCCCTTTCACGGGTGGGTCAATCGTACCTTACAAAAGGTCCTGATGCCGTCTGTCGGCTACCGTTTTGACCTTGCTCTGCCAACAACGACCCAAACACCTAAGCCAATCTCATGAGCGCGGTGTGAAATCTCGATGAAAAGAGATGGTGGGCTCCCACAACAAGCCGGTGTATCAACGAAGGAATCTACTGTGGATTATCTGAATCCCCCCAGCACAAGAACAGGGCTGCCGCGAACGAATTTACGGCAAGATGATGGCCTGCTCTGGATAGCCTAGCCCTTTGAGGGAGGCTTCCAGATGATCGACCATCGGAGGTGGGCCGCAGAGAAAGATCACCGTCTCGGAATCGGGAGGAGGAAGATGCTTGCCTAGGACGTCGTCAGTGATCCGCCCAACACCTTGCGACCAACCCATGGGTGGCTGTTCGAGAACGTGGTAGCAGTGGAAATTGCCATGTTCTCGCACATTCCGATCCCACTCCTGACGGAAAATAATGTCTGCTTCGGTCTTGTTGGCGAAAACCAGGAACAACTCAGCACCCTGGTGTTGCGCGAGAATCCAGCGAATGATCGAGATCATCGGCGTGATCCCGGTACCGCCTGCCACGAACCCCACCTTCTTCGCCATGCCATCGACCCAATGGCCTCCCTGGTTCGGTCCGCTCATCAACACGGAGTTCCCGACCTTCTGCTCATGGAGATACTTCGAAATCGAGCCGGCTTCATAGCGCTTCACGGTCAAGTCGAAGTAGCCCGTGGCCCCAGGCATTGACGACGGCGTGTAAGGCCGCTTCACCGATTTCCCGTTGATGGTGGCGTGGACATACAGATAATCGCCTGGCATCATATCTAACGTCGCAGCAGCAGGCAGGCCAAAGCAGAATGTTTTGGTGTCGTGGGTGTCCTGAGTGATGGCCGTGAGCTGATAGGAGGTCGGCTCCTTGGTCTTGATGCGCGTCACTGACTCCATTTTCACATCTCCCTCGCGCAATCATACAATCACGGCACGATGGTCGCAACAGACATAAATGGGCTACAGGGGGCACAGGAGGCTTGACGAGGCAGCATGAAGTTGGAACGCTAGCCCTATTGGTCACACTGGGCCTTTGCTGGGATTGAGCCTGTGGTAGTGGTTCTCATTGCCGGCATGCCTTCTGCCGTGTCGGCCGCGATTTTCGCCTCGAAAACGTGTCTCGATGAAGATCTGGCAGTCTCCATCGTGGCTTTGTCCATCTGTCTCGGTGTGGAATACTACCCTGGTTGCCAGAGCTCACGATGATACTGATCGGATGATTACTGCAACCTGGCTTCTGTCAACACTTCCGCACCTGTTGACCACATCTTCACATCGGCGTAGCATATGCTACTGACGTCATAGTGACGGTGGCTGCGCTATCTCCGCACGCTTCTCTCCGTCATCCCGCGCGCTGGACCTTGCCGCAGTTCCCCTTCACCCGTACGCCGGGTTCTTTGCCTTGTGCATCACCGCCAGCAGGCGGATCCTTCGGAACGAGGATCCCCATGGTGACTGTCAGTAGTCCAGCGCCCCTTCTCCTCTTGGCCCAGACCCTTGAGCCGCCTGCCTCCTCCTTGGTTATGCCGAATCTCATTCAGGCTGATGAAGCTCCCTCATTTTTGCTGGCTACGTTTGCGCTTAAAGCCACACTCGGAAAGGGATTGCATCGAAGATGGCAGTGAATGTCCGAACCTCAAGGGAGGATCTGATCATGGTTTCTAATACACCGGTCACTGATCGTATTCTCGGCCAAGTCCAACGCACACACGGGTGTGATCTGGATACCTTGACAAGGAGTCTTTCCGACCTATCCTGGGGCCAGGTGTTTCTTGAAGTCGATCGGCTGAGCCGGGAGGGGCAAGTACGGGTGACTCGCGACACAGGAGGTCGCTACATGATCCAGTTGCCGAATCACTCCAGAGAATTCGTGATCCACGGCACTCGACGTTGATCAACGAGAGGGCCACATAGGATCGCGGGCGAGGAAACGCTCGTCACGAGTCTTCGATTGCGCACGTCGCTGGCGCCTATCGCATGTCCGGCGACATTCCCCGCCACCCTCCCTACATACCCTAACCCGCGCTCGAAGCCCCCAGCCGACAACCAAGCTCGGGTGATCGGGAACAGGGAATGAAGTGACTGAGGGCGCGTAGTGGAGAAGCAGAAGCCGATGGCGAAACCGATCCGGTATATCGTGAGATCGGTAGCGCGTCGTGAATGACGAAAGGAGAGATGCGCGTTGAAAGACTCCTATTCCCCTCCTGGGACAGCTTCCGATGCCAGATGGAACACTTCCGTCTCAGCCAGCCCTTGGCCTCGCAGTACCTGGCTCGATCGTAGGAGCTTATCGCCCAGGCCCTCAGCCAGGTTACGGTAGATGATGACGCCGATGTCCGGACGTCGACGGATGAGATCCGCCAGATCAAGTTTGAGCAGCTCGGCCACCTCCAGGTGACATTCGGCCGTGGCTGTGGCGGAATGGGGCCTGGCTGAGAGGAGTGAGACTTCGCCACACGATTCCCCCATGTGAACGGTACCGATGGTGATAGGAGGGGTTCCGCAATTGATGGCCACCTGCCCCTGTAATAGGATGTAAAGACGATCTGCGGGATCGTGCTGCGCGAAGAGGCGCTCGCCTGCCCGCACCTCTCGTACTGTACAGACCCCGGCAAGTTTGGTGGCCTGCTCGCTGTTCATCCCCAGAAATAACGGGATCTCCTTAATCGCTTGCGCCATTCGCGGCGCAATGACGCAGCTGGAAAATCCCCGCATCACGACGTCGGCGACGGCCTTCACCTGTTCCGTCAGCGCGAGCGGCCCTAGATCTTGCAGTTTGTTCAGCCGCACCATCTTGATGATGTCCAACCGCTCCACTTGATCGAAGACCATGGCCGGCACATAAGCGACCGGAAGAAAGTTCAGCTCCAATAGGGTACGCTGCATTCGGGGCGCATAGGCGCTGACGTCGATCTCGACGTATTCACTTCCCATTTCCTCCCGACACTTCCGTTCCAGTTCGGAGAGGAGAAACCGCACAACGTTGTCGGCCAGGGCGATCAACTCGAACACGCGGACGGTGTGCTCGACCGGATCCATCGTGTAACCGACAGCCCCGACGATGTTGCCGCCTGACCGGGCCAGAAAGTAAGTGGTTTGCCGCGCATGGAGTTTGAAGAATCCATAATCCAGCCGCATGGGACCGAAGATTTCCCGGTTGCGTACCCGTCCCCGTTCGATGCGAAGCAGGGCCGGATAGCCTTCGGCCTGCAGCTGTTCAATGGTGTAGTCCCCCTCGGTGGGGTACGACGCGGAATCCTCGTCGACGATAAAGTCCGGCGTAAGCGGCGGCTGGCTCATCACGAGATTGGCTAAGGCATAGGCCTCAGGAATGATCCTGGGATTGTTGCGGCGCAGGGCCAGTGCGTCCCCGAAATACCGGGCCAGCAACGCAAAGCTCTCGCGGTGGCGGAAAAAATGTTTCAGCGGCAGAAAGCCGGTGGGAATGAACCCTTGGGCGAGACTGATCTGCTGGGCATAGGGATGCACGGTGCGCGCGACAACCAGGCCGACGTGCAAGCGGTTGTGAATGGCTTCGAGCCGCTTGTCCATGAGCAGCTTGCCAACTTGCAACCGGCGATAGTCCGGATGGACAGCGAGGCGGCCGAATTCTCCGACGAGATCGGAATGGGCCCCGAAGTCAAACAGCACAGAGGCTGTGCCGATCACCCGGCCTGTGTCGGTCTCTTCTGCGACGAGAATCAGCGCATCGTCGGTGAAAACCGAACGCTTCAACCAGAGTTCGTCGTAGACCTCATGATGGGGATAGTCGGCCCCGTAGACAGCAAGAAAGACCTCGCGGATCTGGCCGACATCTTCTTCGCGGGCTTCTCTGATCCGGATCATGACAGCCCTCTGCGAGTGGTCAGGAACGGCTCGTTTGCTCACTGAGTCGCTGGCCGGCTATCTTGGCAATCGCCTGGTAATAGGCTGCGCCTACGGCCAAAGCTCCTTCGTCGAAATCAAATTTGTTGGAGTGCGCCGGAAATCCTTCCTTGCCCGGAACCTGACTCCCGAACCGGACATAGGCGCCCGGAATGCGTTCCATGTAGTAGCTGAAATCCTCCGCCCCCATGTTAGCCGTCTTGAGCGGCAATACATTAGCCTCCCCCACCGCCGCGACGGCTGCACGGCGTGCCAGACCTGCCATCTCCGGCATATTGATCAGTGGCGGCGTACCTTCGTTCACAGTGATCTGGATTTTGGCGCCGTGTAGTTGGGCGATCGATTCGGCAATGCGGCGGACAGAGGCGAGGAGTTGCTGCCGGACAGCAGGATCCTGAGCACGAACCGTCCCTTCCAGCCTGGCCTGTCCTGCAATGACATTCGGCGCAGTCCCAGCATGGAACTGACCCACGGAGACGACCGACGGGCGGGCCGGATCGACTTCGCGCGAGACGATCGTTTGCAGCGCCATGATCATGAGACTTCCGACCACGACGGCGTCGATACTTTCATGGGGGCGGGCTCCATGTGCGCCCTGTCCGATAATCTCAATCGTAAAATTATCCGACGACGCATTGACCGGACCCTCGGCCACGACGATGGTCCCCGGGTGATAGTGGCGGTCGAGATGGCCGCCGAAAATCATCCCGGCTCCCTCCAGCGCTCCTGCCTCAATCATGGCTAACGCCCCGGTCCCTTTTTCCTCTGCCGGCTGAAAAATCAATCGAACAGGAGCTGGCAGGTCTTTCTCCTCGGACAGGAGCGCCGCGGCACCCAACAACATCGTGGTGTGTCCATCATGACCGCAGGCATGCATAACGCCGGCATGGACCGATGCGAATTCCAAGCCTGTGTCTTCTTGAATCGGCAGCGCGTCGGTATCAGCGCGCAAGACGACGTGGGGAACACCGGCGCATCCCGGAATATCAGCAATGACTCCGTAGCCCCCGACATTAGCCCGATACTTGATGTCCAGCCCATCGAGGAACTTGCAGATCACGGCGGCGGTGTTCGCTTCCTGCCCACTCAGTTCCGGATACTCGTGGAGCACGCGGCGAAGCTGAATGAGACGGTGTTGTAGCGGCTCAGGAATTAACGGCATGATTGGGACTTAGGCAATGAACGTACGACGACCTGTCGGTTTACGATTCGCCGGGTCCGGCCAGACCGCCGATCTGAAAAACTGGCCACTGGGAACATTTTTGACTCACCCTACCCCTCGATTGCCTCGCCATCGATTCCCCGAGACGTGCCATGAGCCCGGGCGAGTACCTTGCATTCCTCTTCACCTCTCGTTAAGGGAGTAGCCGAGGCTGCCCTTTCCTGCGCGCATCGAACGAGTACAGTTTCACCCTGCACAGCACCGCGAGCAAAAAAGGGCGCCTGGCCACTCCCCCCCTTTCCTCTATTCGAACAATTTCCTAAACCCCGTCTTAATCTGGTCCAGTCCCTCGCGCAAGTCGGTCTCAAATACATCGGTCTTGGCCTGCATGGATGCGCGTTTGGCCTTGAGCCGGTCCTTGAACGACACCAATTCGGTGAGTAGCTCCTGTTTCTTTGATTCCAGCGTGACTTGCTGCTTGGTTTTCTCAGTTTCAAACCGGCCCTTGAGTGCTTCAAGTTCGGCTTCGAGCGTGCTCGCCCGCCCGACCAGATCCTCCCAGACCCTGCCCGATTCAAACGCGGCCCCCTTTAGTTTCTGGTCCGCTACGGACTCAAACTCGGTCAGGGCTTTAAGAATCTTCGTTCTTTGCTCCTCAAACGAGTCGCGCGCATCAGCTTTACCGAGAGCTAATTGCACTTGAAGATGTTCGAGCTTGGCCCGCACTTCAGTCTTCGCTTGCTCTGCCATCTCCTTCGACTGCTGCACATCAGTCTGGACCTGCGTAAGCAAATCTTGAAGTTGTTGCTTACGCTGCTCCAGTCGCTGCATTGCCTCATCTTTCGTTTGGGTCAGTTGTGCCTCAAATGCCAACGCCTGGTGCTCCAAGGCATCCAACTTCTTGTCGAACGAGGCTCTGAGTTCCTTAATTCTCGACATAACACCCTCCTCTGTGTGTAAGACGGACCATAGACACCAGTCACCACATCGCGTGTTTTAGCTATACCAGTCAGTGCTCTCCACAACAGAGTTTGTAACGCTCTTCTGGGATATTGGTCAAGTTGAGGAACACTCCTTCTCGCTCTTCCGCACTGGCAACCTGATCGATGGCGGGATAGAGCGCACGCTCTTCCTTCCTATTATGGGAGCCGAGCAGGTTCAACAGACCCTGCTCTTCTTGATCGCTATCCACATTCTGGGTTTCCACCTTGCGGTGAATGGCTTCAAGCTGTTGCCCGATCTGGCGATGCTCGTTCCGCATAGCGGGCGTCGGCCCGCTATCGGACATGCCGGTTTTCTTTTCCCAGAGAGGAAAGAGCAGATCCTCTTCCCACACGATATGGCGCTGCAAGCCGACCTTAAATTCTTTGAACGCTTGCTCAGCCTTCGTAAAGTCAGACCGCTTCAGTTGCTGAAAGGTCTTGAACAACTCGTCCAACCGGTCATGATCCTGCTCAAAAAACCCCCTGATTGTTTCCCTTTCACTCATGATGTCTCCTTCATCGACGCCGACGGCAACCCTATAGGCAGACGGACGAGCGCCTATGATCCAGACTCAAGAAACAATATCCTTCCCCATGATCCTGACGACGCAACCTTCTACAGCTCAATGCCCTTTATGCTGATCGCCATGGCCATGGTCTCCCCCCGTTTGCTTTCCCGTCCCGACAGACTTTGGTTTGAGCGGGGTAAACCGAGCGGCATAGGCCTCCTCTTCCGGCATTTTAACAAATACCACGATCACGGTCTCAGGATTGACTTGAAACTCGCCGCTACCAGCCAATGTGTTGGTCTGTGACGGTTCCAGTTTGACTTTTGTCTTGCTGCCAGCTTTACCCTGTTGAATGTTTGCCGTACCTTCTGCGCCGGTGGTGTTTATCTCATTATTCGCATGATCAGTTACATGCAGTACGAGCTCTCCATCCTTGGCAACAAGCTCCAAATGATACGGGCCTGCCGCACGGACTTGTCCACCATGTGGCGCCGGCATCGCATCCAGAGACTCGTCGGTATGCGCCCAAACAGGCTGAGATACTATCAGAGCGGCAAACAGCACAGCGGCACTCATCAATCTATTCATTCTCTCTCCTCACATGACATATCGGAATGACCGGACATCGTTCTAAGCCATTTTGAAGTCCCCGCTATCACATCAAAGGATGGATGCCGGGACCTCGATCCTCAGCCGGACTCATGCGCTCACAGTGACAACCACAACATGCCCTCAATTACGACAGGTATCATCTTTCTCATTCAAGGGCTCTTGCTCGACCTTGCCACTACCTCTCCCTTCCAACCATACTCCCTCTGAGTATGCGACTGCACCAGCCTGTAACGAACATTCCAAATGGTGATTGTCCATCGCGATTCTTCCTTGGAGTAACGTGACTTGCCCCATTGAAAAGCGAAGGCCGTGCCAGACAAGCTGACCCAGGGAATCTCTAATTCCTGTGAATTAACAAGCCCCTGAGGAAGCGTTTGAAGGTAGGAAAGATGACCATGAGGCATTCTAGACCCTAGGATAAAAGAGTGCAGTGGCAAAAGGCAACAACCCGACAGGCCTCTAGAGTTTCAGGCCGCCTCCATTGTCTTGTATGGCGGCTCGACAAAAAACCGATCGTCATGAGGGAAATGAGGTGCGTACAGAATAGTGACCGAAGGCCTGGAAAAATCGGAGGCTTGTTTGTGGGAACCTGTTAGGGATTCTGGGATCCGAGAACGTCGCAGATGGTTGCGGATCGTTCGCCACGATAGGCTGACGCTACTCGGACGGAATCTTCGAATGGATCTGCATCATAAGGGGGACTGCGCAACTACATCCCCCTATCCACCAGAGGCTCAACCTGTTGGATTTACGAATGTATTTTGTGACACCGCTCTGCTGTGGGATAAATAATCTTGGAACCGGTCTCCCCCGCCCGGCAATCAAGACAGGCTCCTTGGGTGAGAACAGAGTGAAGCACCCCTCTCATGAACAACCGATCGAATGACAAGAAGCCTCCAAGCCTCAAGGGAACTTCGAATCACGCCCTCCAAGGAGAAGAGAGACGCTCAGTGTCAGAGCCACGAATTCAGATTCTCTTGGTGGACGACCATACAATCGTTCGAGAAGCATTGGCATCTCTATTGGCCCTCGATCAAGAAATTCGTGTCATCGGCGCAGCCGGCAACGGGACCGATGCACTACGCTTGGTCGCCACACTCCAACCGGAGATCGTTCTTCTGGATCTTTCTTTGCCCGGAATGCATGGAACCGAAATAATCCGCCAGGTAAGACTTTCCCATCCCACTGTCAAGTGTCTGGTTCTCACCGTTCACATGTCCGAGCCCATCGTGCGGGCTGCTCTTCATTCAGGGGCCGCCGGATATCTCCTCAAAGAGTCGTCGTTCGAAGAACTTAGAACAGCCATTCACAGCGTGGCTCAGGGGAAAACCTACCTAAGCCCGATGATCACGGACAAAGTGCTCTGTGGATATCTGGGAAAACAACCCAAGCTCCCTATTGAAGAGGGTCCATGGCAAAGGCTATCCGATCGTGAACGTGAAGTTTTGAAATTGGTTGCCGAAGGGGCCACGAGCAAAGAGATCGCCGAGAGTCTCTGCATCAGTGTCAGAACTGTAGAAAAACACCGTGCGAGCCTCATGACCAAGCTCAACTTGAGGACCACAGCCGGCCTGACAGCCTATGCCATTAAGAATGAACTCGTCACAAGCGCCGGCGTGCTCAAGCTCGACCTCCTGTCGGAGGACAACTCATGAATCTGCCCTACTCATGGATCGATCATCGATCGAGGAGGTACCCCATGCTGTTGGTTACTCTGTTCCTCGCACTGATTATTTCAAATGTGCCGCCGGCCTTGGCACAGATGGAACAGGGGGTGGTGAACGTGCAGGTGCTCTATCATGGCACGATACCACCCCCGACAGACGTGAACGTCACCCGCGATCCTGAGGTCTGTGGCACCAAGATCCTCCTCCAGCCCCTGACGGTCCATTCTCCCTCAGGTGGACTCAAGGATGCAGTGGTCACAATCGATGGCATTCCTGCGCTGGAAACAGCACAGACAGGAATGTCGCCGAAGGTTCTTTCGAACTCTCGATGTTCTTTTTCGCCCCATGTGATGTCCCTTCAGACGGGGTCGCCGCTCGAGATCCACAACCAAGATCCGATCATGCACAACACACATATTAGCAATGAGATGCGAACCTTCATTAACGTGGCCATGGTGGTAAACGGCCGCCCGGTTGCCAAAACCGTGGCGAAACCAGGCCTGTATCGAGTGCAATGTGATGTCCATAAATTCATGGGCGGCTACGTGCTGGCTTCGACACATCCATATTTTGGAGTGACTGATGATCATGGAAATACCAGAATCCTGAACGTGCCGGCGGGCCACCACGACATCTCCGTCTGGCATGAACGTCTGGGGCAACTCCAGACACATGTATCCGTTCCCCCCAACGGAGAAACGATCGCCACATTTGAGTTTCGTGAAGACGGGACCGGTCACGGCCGGCACATGAACAGGTGAGTTGAACCAATGCAGACTCCTTCCCTCTCAATCACGGGACGCATGCGACATGCATGGACTCACAACTACGGTCTTCGACTCGGGGTGAGTCTCAGTCTCATTCTGTTCCTTGTCATGGGAGCAGGAACAGGAGTTCTCATCGCTCAGCAAAGTCATGCGCTCCGGCAGGCGGCAGAAGAGAGGGCGCGTGCCGTCGCCCGCACATTCGCCGTCGTTGGCTCTGCCGCCGTACTCGACAATCTCTATCGCCTCCAGGAATCGTTGCAGCTATACGTGCAAGACGACTCTCTACTCGAAATCGACATCGTGGACAACGACAGCCTGGTCGTTGCCGCAAAGCAACCGGGGCGGATCGGGACCGTTCTGAACGATCCTGCCTGGCTTGAAGCCCGGAAAACGAAACGCGAAGTCATCCTTGAAACATCATTGAACGAGGGACAGCCGACGCTCGTCATTATCGAACCATTGTTTGACCGAGATGAACTCACGGCCTGGGTCCGCCTGGTTGTCTCTCTCTCCCAGATTGAACGCGAGCGAGATCTAACACTCTGGCAGCTTCTCGCTGTCACGGTGGCCATCATGCTGGTCGGTCTATATGCCATCCGTCGGGTCCTTCGAAAAACGTCTACAGTGCTGCAGGGCGTCGTGGCGACACTACAATCGGCAGGTGTCCCGCTAGGGCATGGGAGACCTTCACTCGAACTCTCCGTATCTCAGAGCGCTCCTCGCGGGGATTTTGAACGGCTCCTCGCAGTGGCGACCGATACAGCATCTGCGCTGGGCGCACAGACACATGCCCTCCAGGACCTCGCGCAGTCTCTTGAAGCCAAGGTCATCGCACGGACAAACGACCTTGAGGAGGCGCACGCGCAGGCGGTCCGGTCGCTGGAAGAGCTGCGCGAGAAGGAAACTCGCCTCCGCAGCCTCGTGGACAATGCCGCAGACGGGATCCTGGTCACAGATGCCCAATGGATCATTGAATCGGTCAATCCAGCGGCATGTGCCCTCTTCGGTCATAGCGTGGCCGAATTGCTCGGCCGCGGGATTCAACATCTCCTTTTCCGAACACCACGTGACTCCGACCGTCTAAAAAACGGCTATGAGCAGCTGCACCTAGTGGTCGGATCCAACGAAGAAGCGGTTGGTCGACGTATGGACGGCACCTCGTTCCCCGTCGAACTCTCAGTGAGCAAAATGAACATAGCCGGAGTCTCCCACTACACAATCATCGTCCGTGATGTGACCGAACGACGGTATATGGAAGAAATGAAAGAGCGTAGCGCACAGCGGCTCCACCAGCTCGGAGAAGAACGGGCTCAGCTGTATTACGATCTGCATGCTAGCCTGCTGCAGTCTCTCTCGGCGGTGAGCATGGGGCTGGAAACCTCAAAGCTCCTACTTATTCAAGCCCCGGATCGCGCCCCAAAACAACTCGATCAGGCACTGTCTCATCTGCATCGGGTCATACAAGAGACCCGTGACTTTATCTCACGGCTTGAGCCTCGAACGGCATCCCACGATAGTCTATTGCAATCGCTGCAGCTGCTGGTCCAGCGGAACGACTCTTGGCCCTGCCCCCCCTTCCTGATCGACGTTGACCCGGTTGCCGCTGGCCGACTGTCCGTGGAGCAAGAAATCCATCTCCTCGCGTTCGCACGGGAAGCGGTCAGTAACGTCGTGCATCATGCGCAAGCCGGCTCCGGAACGATCCGATTCGGGCCAGGGGAGGGAGCCGCTAGGCTGGAAATCCAGGATGACGGGATTGGATTCAGATTCTCCGAGATCGGAAACAACAGCCCTGGGCTCATAAACATGGCTACTCATGCCAGAAAACTTCAAGGGCGCTTGGCCATCGAATCTGCTCCAGGGAAAGGGACGACAATCCTGGTTACCATTCCTCAACCTCAAGAGACACAGCTCATGGGGGGAACCGCCTATGCACTCTGATCGTTAGAGGACAGAGTCAAATTTCTTGAATTGCTTGCCTACTCGCAGGTCGGTACTAGTCTTCTACGTAGTCACACGGAGGGATGGGCCAACCAGACTTACCTGCCCGCCTGAACAGCCAGCACATTGTTTTGAGGTAAGAAGCACGTACATGTTGCGCCGAGCATTTATCCTGACCGTGGGGACAGGGGTCCTTATCCTGATCGCACTGTCCTGTCTGGTGTTGCCATACAAGGCTCAGGCGATTCCGGCCTTTGCCCGGAAGTACGACGTGAACTGCACCGCCTGTCATACGGCGCCGCCGGTTCTTAATACCTTTGGTCAACGGTTCTTGGAAAACGGCTATCAGTTGCCTGGGACGGAAGACGGTGGGTTCACCGGAAAGAAAAAACTCGGAGACGTCACACTCGACGATGTCGGGAAGTACCTCGCTTTCCGCCTCGTCGGCAACGCTGTGCGCAATTGGAGCTTTCAGCAGCAGAATCCGGCCGGGGCCGATGCCGGTGTGGTTGAAAACAAGACGGAGTTGACGTTCCCGGAGAACTTTGTACTATTTGCCGGCGGAACGGTGGCAAAGAATGTCGGGTTTATGGTGGAGCTGGGGCATGATCTCGAGGCGGGAGAAACGGATGTAGAACGAGGATTCGTCTCGTTCAACAATCTGGGCGCTCACAACCTGGCCCATGTCCGTATCGGAAAATTCGACCCGTCGGCCTTCTACTCAGTTGTGACGATTCGTCAGCAATTGAATGATATCGGGGAGAGTACAACAAGCGGCTGTACCCCCTCTGCCTCCTGTTCGTTAAATCGAGTGGGGTTGGGCCCGGGTGCCTTCGCCACCAAGTTTTACGGATTGTACGATCGCAGCGGCAGCGCCATTTCGCCGTTCGCGTCGACCCTCTACAATTCAGGCGGTGAGATGGGAATCGATGTCCATGGCCGGCCCTTCGGCGATTCATTCTTGTATCAGGTAGGGGTGTTAAACGGGGCCAACGAAAACTTTGGCGACACCAACAAAGGCAAGGATGTCTACGCCATGCTGCGGTACGACTATGCCATATCGGATTACTTTGCAGTGAATTTCTCCGGCTTTATCTATCAGGGTAACAGCAACGTGCAGGTCCAATCGCACCAGGACGTGAATTGGAATCGCTATGGGATCTCCACGCGTGCGACCTATAAGATGGTCGATCTTTACGCCGCCTACTCAATTGACCGGATCAATAAGGTCCCGACCGGCGTGAGCGGAAACTTCGATGCTACGGCTACCGGCGAGACGATCGGGGTGGATACCTATGTGGCAAACAGCACGCTTCTCTCCCTTCGGTACGACAATATAGACGCCGGTGGAATGTTGGATCAACGCACGTCGGCATCGTTCATCGGGGTCCAAGCCAAACAGTACCTCCGCACCAACGTTGCCATCTTTGTCCGCAATGACTTTAACCTGCGGAAAGCCGATGGAGGCGAGGCCGCCGCGAGGAATCTTCGAAACGCCTTTTTCGCCGGCATCGATATCATGTTCTAAGGAAGCTCCCTATGCGTCGCCATCACCTTGCTATTGCCGCGGTCCTAATCCTGATGCTGGGTGCCAGTTCGACGGCCCACGCTGTCAAGCCAGATGACAATCCGGCCACCCGAGCACAGGGCAAGGTGATCTTTGACCGCACCTGCCTCTGGTGTCATGGCGTGACCGGCGCGGGGGATGGGCCAGCCGGATGGTTTCTAGGCCGCTACGCCGCCCCGCGCCCCCGCAATTTCACCACGGGAAGCTTCAAGTTTCGCAGCACCCCCTCCGGGGACTTGCCTACGGACCAGGACCTCTTTCGGACGGTCACGAAAGGTATTCCCGGCTATATGCCCAGCTTTGCAAGCCTGACCGAGGCGGAACGCTGGCAGGTGATTGCCTACCTAAAGAGTTTCTCGTCGGCGTTTCGTTTGGAAACACCCGTCCCCCTGTCGTTCACGGACACGCCACCACCGCTGGGACCAGAGAGCCTTGACAGAGGACGGGCCTTGTACGGACGCTTGGACTGTCAGACCTGTCATGGGGTCGAGGGGCGTGGGGACGGCCCGGTCGCTCAAGCCGGGGACCTACGGGACGTATCCGGGCTCCAGATCCAGGCCACCGATCTCAGCCGCCCCTCGTCCTTTAAGAATGGCGCCACACTCCAGGACCTAGTCCGCACCCTCCTGACTGGGCTCGACGGCACCCCGATGCCCTCGTATGCTGCCCGCCTGACCGAGGCAGACCACGATGCCTGGGACCTCGCCCACTATATTCGTTCCCTGTCGGGCGAATCCCTCCCCTGACCGGCCCCCTGGTCGTGCCCCCCTTCATAGGCAACAAACGACGGCTCACGTTTAGGTAATTGACACCCTATTGTGCGGCGCCCTCATCTTCTTGTTTCACTGACGGAAACACCCTTGCCTAGCCATTGGTCGTTTCGTGCGCTTCGCGGTTCTGGCCCGGCTGCCCGTCGCCATTCTGTTCGTGACCGGGACCAGCGCAGTGCCTCTGATCAGTCTTGCCGAACAGACCGGCGCGACCCTTGTCGGACGTGTGATAGCCGGTGGAAACCTTGCAGCGTGAGGTCGCCGTACCAACAGAGGGCAACGCCTCCCTCACGCTTAAATTCATCTGATACCCGATCCATTCATACGGGATCAGGCGCTTCGATAATGTCCTGTGTCCGGTCAGAGGAGGCTGCCCACATCGTAGGAACGCGCGGAGGGCTGTTAGTCCTCCGCGCGTCCGTCTTGCAGGATCGTGCAGCGAATCTTCCTACATCATGCCGCTCATCATTACTTCTGATGGGCCTTCTGGTGCTCGGGCATCACCCTCTCGTGGTGAGGCCGATCGTTGATCGCCATGGTCAGGAAGTTGAACGCCAGAGACTGGGCTCCTACCACATAGGGACGCATCATTTCGTTGTCTTCATGTTCGAGGATATGGCAATGCCACATATAGAGCCCGTCGATGTCGAACTTGGCTCTCACTGTGGTAATCTCGCCCGGGTAGGCAATCACCACGTCTTTGCGGCCTTGTTCCCATGGATGCCGGCTGCCGCTCGAACCCGGGCTTCCGTCCATGAGTGTCCGGCTAATCACCTCAAACCTCACCAGATGCAGGTGGACCGGGTGCGCATCTTCCGTGAAGTTATAGATCTGCCATTCCTCCACCTCGCCGAGCTTCGGGCTTTCTGTCACATTCACCGTGACCGTCGTTCCGTTCATCAACTTGATATTCGTGGCTTGGCTAGCTCCCGTCGTATCTGCCCAGCGCAACGGGTTGCCTACGGCGTTCACACCGGTGCCAACAACTTTGCCGCCCAGGGCAGCAGTCGGCCCAAAAGGCCCGGCGTCGGCGCTGACACAGTCGACCTGCAGGAGATTGCCGCTCTCATCCAACACGAACTCTCCGTCCTGATCAACCTTTACACAGACCTTCATGCCGCCGTCCTCGTTCAATGACACCAACCGCGTCGCGGTTGGTGTAGCAAGTGGATGCTCCGCATGCAGGTTGAGATTGCCGGGCGCCGTCGTCTTGCCGTCCGTCGATCCTTTAGCCCCAGTCAAGGCTGCTTTGACCACGAACTGCATGACCTGGCCCGTCGTCCCAGGATCGGACGGATCCGCCGGGAACCCGCCGAATGGAGAATCCGGCGCAGTATTGATCATCCGCACCATGGTCCCATCCGGCAGGCCACTGAAATCCACGATGACATCAGCCCGCTCTGCCAGACCCATCAGGAGTGCTGTCGGATCATTCGGATTGGGATTCGGGACCGGCTCATGGGCACCAGGGATCAAGGCAATCTGTTCTCCGGTCCTGATTCTAACGACCCGCGGCAGGAACCCCTGATCCGAGCCGATCTGATACATGGGGATCTCGCGACGTCTGTTGATCTCGTTTGTCCTCGGGTTCACCACGAACAGCGCGAGATTGATCATCCGGGCATTGCTCCCGTTCAGCAACCGGAAGCGATAACGGGCCTGCGCCACGTTCAGCTTCGGCCAGGTCGTCCCATTGACTACCATCGTGTTGAAAAAGGTCTCGGGGTTCCAAATCGGCGCCACGTCAGATTCAGGGGCGAACGTGATCTGGAGCTGACTCTTCTTGAGCCCTTCGAAGAAAGCACGATCACCAGGGTAAAAGAGGGATCCATCGGCGTTGAACGAGCGATCCTGAATCACGAGGGGTAGCTCACGGATGGCTTTGCGCGTCGCATTCCCCGGTGTGTTGAGTTCCAGCAACCCCTGCCCTGCAACCGGTGCTGGCCCGGGCAATACCGCTGGCTGCCGATCAGACACATCCACTGCGCGGTCGTATTGGCCTCCGCGGATCAGCCAGAAACCTGCTGGTCCCGCATAGACATTGTTCCGCGTCATCCCCAAAGTATGGTCGTGGTACCAAAGGGTGGTCGCCGGCTGATCGTTTCGGTAGGAGTAGTCCGCATAACCGCGCGTACCAGGATTGGTTCCCGTAGCGTCATCGAATAGCTTGCCGGATAGCGCATAACCAGCAGGAATATTCTTCGCTGCTGGAAGCCACCAGGCCTCGGAATATCCGTCGCTGTGCGGATCCACATGTGCCCCATGCACATGCGGCACCATCGGCACTGGTCCTCGATAACGCTCAGGGTTCTTCCCCATGCAATCAGTGCCCGATCCATGCATGCAGTCTTGGGAAGGATTCGCCCAGTGGAGCGTCTGATCTACCGGCAATAGGTGAGGCAGGTAATTCCCTTTCTTATCGACAAGGCCGTTGATCCATCGGACATTGACCCGTCGGTTGGCCGTCGTCTCAATCGAATAGGCAGGGTAGTTGAATTGTGAATTGGGGTCTGGGGCAACAGTCGGTGTGGGATCCTCTTCAGGGCCATAGCCCCAGACCCTGGTCGCCGGGAACCCGCTCGGGAGGATCTGTTGTTTAAACTGCCGGACCGAGATCGCATAGTCGTCCGTCTGATCCGGCGCAGAGGCAGTCTGCTTCATCACCGGCGGAATGACGAGATGCGTGACATACTTCGGAATAAGCAGGGGATCCAATGTGCCGCCCGGCAGCGGGTCCGCCAACACCTGATAGGCATTGCCGGCGAACAAGATGCCCATGGCCACGCCAATGAACCCTGCTGTCACGCGAATTCGCCTTCGGCGCACTCTCACCTGAAGCAAGGATCGGGATGTCCGATCCGCACGTACTATTAGCCTTGCCACAAACTCTTTCGTCCGACTCTCCATGATACGACCTCCATTGTGAAGAACTGTGATGAAGCGACTCTCGCTTTCTGGCCTTATCCGAGGTTGAGGCGCACCACCTCGACTCTTCCGATTTGCCCACGCCTCATCTCCCTCATTGATCGTTCATCCATCCCTTGATATCTCGGCTGGCGACTGATGATTGTTTCCCTGGGCACAGGTATACGCGCCTGCGACTTCACGACGCAGTCGCGCAACTACGACTTTTCGAGTGGGAGGCCACCCAATTTTGAAGGGGGATAGCTACGCACTACTTTCGGAGAGGCTCGCCCTACTCAAGAGGGGTATTACGGGTGTTGCTCGGCTAAGTGGATTGCGAAGGTCATTTGGCGGTAAGAGGATCGAATGGGACTCTGTCGTTACGTTACTGCATGATCTTGTTGCCTGTCATCCTGGCGCGAGTCGGCTTCCACTGATTAACCAGTTTCTTTGCGTTCGCGACTCCCAAGGGCCCCAATTGCTTGGCGAGGAGGTCGCTCTGTCTGGCTGCTTCGTCGTCACCCTGAGCAGCAGACAGCATCAACCACATATATGCGTGAGGTTTGTCCGCCGGCACCCCCTGTCCGCCACCTGCCAGGATCTTCCCCAGGCTATGCTGTGCTGGGACAAATCCCTTGTCTGCCGCAAGCCGCCACCACCTTACGGCTTCTCGATCATCCTTCGGCACACCCGTGCCCTCCCAGTAATTGTCCCCGAGAGAGTTTTGGGCAAACGTATCCCCTTGCATGGCCGCGCGGCGGTACCACCGGAGCGCTTCGCCTTTATTTTTGGGCAGCCCGCGGCCATGGTCGTACAAGAGACCCAGGTGGAACTGCGCTTCGGCATTCCCCTGCTCGGCGCTGGCGCGTAACGCCTGCACAGCGGACAGAGCCGAACCTCCCCTGGAGGATTGTGGGGGGCCTTCCTGCGCCAGCGGGAGGGTCTGAGAGGTGACGCACGACGCCGAAAATAAGGCAATAACACAAAGTCCAATCACTCGATTTCTCATCGGCACCTCCTTCATTATCATCTGCTCTGGCACCTCGTTACTCGTGAAAGCATGAATCGTCGTTCACGGTCAGGACTATAGTTCTTTGCAAGACACGATTCTCCCGAGACACGTTTCAGGGAAAGAGGGTACATTCATTTGGCCAGAGCCGTGCCATAGTAAGTCTCGACCATGACGCCGATTTCTTTAAGCATGGGAGTCGGGAGCGTACCGCCCGCGCAGACGATCACGGCGTCGTTCTTCATTTCGATCTCTTTTCCCTCGTGAATCAGTGTCACGCGGTCTGTTCCGATCTCTTTTACGTTGGCATTCAGATACACCGTCATCCTCTTTTTCTCCACGCCTTGTTTGAGCTGCTGACGATTCTTCTCTTTCGGGCGGGTAAAGATTTCATCGCCGCGACAGGAAATGGTAACCGTGGTCCCTCGCTCAGCTGCGATGGACAGAGCAGCCTCCGCCGCACTGTCACCCCCTCCTACCACCAACACATGCATCCCACGATACTGTTCGGCGTCGATAAGGCGATAGACGACTTTCTCTTGCTCTTCGCCAGGCACACCGAGCTTGCGGGGCGTGCCACGCCGGCCAATGGCTAGAAGTACGTTCTTGGTTTTGTATCCATCCTTTGACGTCTTCACCAGGAATCCGCTTCCCGTTTTCGTGATTGCTTCCATACGCTCAGAAAAATTGATCTTGATGCTGGTTTGTTTGATTATTCCGCTCCAAAACTCGAGCAATTCCTCCTTGCTGATTTCGAACTTATTGAACTTGCCGACAATGGGCAGCGTCATGGGCGCTGTCATGGCCACTTTCCGACGCGGGTAGTGGTAGATTGCGCCGCCGAGTGAGTCTTCCTGTTCGACCGTCACGAATCGCAATCCTGACTCTTTGGCCGCCAGCGAGGCGGAAATACCGGCCGGCCCGGCGCCGACGATCACTACATCCAGCTCGCCCCCCTTGCTCTTGTTTTTCCGAATCGTCTCGATCGCTCGTTTTCCCTGATCGACTCCCTTTCGGATCAACCCCATCCCGCCCAACTCCCCGGCGATGAAGATGCCGGAGACGTTAGTTTCAAAGGTCGGTTTGACCTGAGGGATATCGATGCCGCGCTTCTCCGTCCCAAACACCAGCGTAATCGCCTCAACCGGACAGGCCGCCGCACAGGCCCCGTGGCCGATGCAGTGATCTGGTTGGACCAGCGTGGCCTTTCCCCTAATTATCCCCAGCGCCTGTTCCGGACAGGCACTGATGCAAGCGCTTGAGCCGATACACTTGTTGGTATCGATGACGGGATGCAAACTGAGTGGCTCCGGGATGCCGGCTTTCACCGTCTCTGCTAGGCGAGCGCGATGGTGCGTGTCCTTCTTACGATGGCGGCGGTAATACAGAGCCAGCGCAACGATCACCGGCGGAATATAGAGGAGCGTGATGAGATAGGATTGCGACATGCTGCCCTTTCAGTGCTAGGGTCTTTCATGATCGATGACGACGGTGATCTTATTCGCTCCCGGTCTCACCGGCTGACTCACCCCCTCCAGGTCTCCACTTTGTGGCATGGCCTGGCCGGATTTCGACAAACGGGCCACAATCATTACCGTTCCTGCGCTGGAGAGTTTTCTGGAGGGCATGGGACTCGTTGAGTCATCGAGCCGGAACATAAAGGGCATATCCTGTTTCGTAGCCCGCACGATCGAAACCGGCATGGGCGGGCCATTTATCTCGCGCGCGAATACGAACAATGTATTCATTGAGACGGCTTTCGCAGCAAGACGCGGCGCCAGATTCACAGTCCCGCTGATTGCGGCAGCCTGACTACCTGGCATCGTCGAAGATGCCGCATCACTGACCGCCTTGACTATCGTCGGTTTTTCGCCGGCGAATCTCTTGGCCTCATTGATACCGGAGAGTAACTCTTGCCGAACCTCCCCCTCCGCATCTGTCGGAAGGTTAGCGCTGGCCCGTTCCCAATACCTCACCGTCTGCCTGAACTCTTTGCGATCAAACGCCACAGTCCCGGCCAGCATCAACGCTTTGACATGGTTCGGATCGAGTTTGAGCGCCTGCCGAATCAACCATTCAGACTTCCCCATCAACTTTCGGCCATGCAGCACGCCGAGAGCATCGGCGTAGTCGACGAGCAGCTGAGGATCATCGGGGAGCAACTTCATGGCTTTCTCGTAAATCATCACGGCATCGTTGTGCCGGCCCATTTCGACATAGGAACGGGCGAGGAGCGCCCATCCCACGCCATCATCGGGATTCTGCTCGAGTTTTGCCTTCAGACGTTCCGACAGAACCTCCATCCCTTCAGCAGTTTGGTGCCCGGAATCCGCGTTTCCCTGAGCCGACAACGCGGGCACAGATGGATGGATCACTGCGAGCGGATTCCCGAGTTCCCAGTACAACCCCAGACTCGCTGTTGGAATGAAAATAGCCAACAGGACCGCCACCAACAGACTGTTTACCCGCCGTCGCACCACAGCCGGCACTAGGTCCGTGCTCCCGGACTCATCGAGCAACCGTCGCTCGAGTTCACGCTGTGCCTGCTGAAACAGTTCATCGTTCAACGTGCCATTCTTACGGTCCTGCTCCAGTTCAGCAAACTGCTGCCGATAGACCGCCAGTCTGCTCTCACACTCTCCCGTTGCCATCACAGTGGTCCGCCTTAGCAATGGCCACAAGAGGAGCCCGATTATGCCTAAGGTCATAGCTGATGCGATGAGCCAGAATATGAGCGTCATGCGCCTGTAATTCCTCCCGGAAGCAGTTGAGCACCGATACGAGGGTCTCACAGACCCCTGTACCAATGGTCATATTATGCGAGCTATGAAAAGTCCCACCGCAGACCAAAGAAAAAGAATTGTCTCGACGTCGTATCCTTTTGCGTCGAACTCTCCGACTGCGTTTTCTCAAATCCGCCTGTGGCTTCGAAGGTCCAGCTGTCGAGAAAGCGATAGTTTATCCGAACCGTCGGAGTCACGCGGTACAGCTCCACGTCGAAGCTATCGGTTTGGTGATAGAGGAGGAGAAGGGTATCGAACTGCAATCGCGGTCCGAGACGAGCCAATGAATTTAATGTAAGTGATTGACCTCTGTATGCCTGGCTCGTGACATAGCTGGCATTCGCCACGAAGGTCGTACCCTCAAACGGAAAGTTCGCCCCAATTGCTTGAGCCGAATACGTCCATATATTTCCAGTCCCGGGGAGTGCCTGTAAGGAGCATGGTGCATCCGTTATCGCATTCGGATTGAGAAAGATGGTGCTTGTTCCCGGCAAGATGACCAGACAGTTGTTAGCCGACGTCCCAGAGATCCGGTTGTAACGGACATCCCCGCCGAGTTGCCAGTTCTGGCTCACCGCGTGGAGCACTCCCGCCAGAAATAAATCGCTGGTTGCGGTGATGGCTTTTGCTTGGGCGCGAAGCGCAGATTCATTCGCCGTGTTAATGAGGTCAAGTGAGGCATTGGGGACTCCGAATAGGGCGTTGGTGGTTGTGAGATAAGGAGTTCGTCGATGATCGGCCAAGATAGTGTAGGTTGTGCCCTCTGTCACCCATGAACCATTGAGCATCGCGATATTGAGTGCGCCATAGGATATGTCATAGTCGATCAAACCGAAGGCATTCTTGCCATTTGCGGCATACCGAAGTTCCGTGCCGACTGCCCGTCGATCTACTACTCCGTTCACCATCTGATTAATGTAATAGGCATTTCCACTCCAGGCTTGCCACAGTGGCCCGATGTCCACATTCGCACCATAAAAATAGCGTTCCCCGTTCAAGCTGAAGTTGCGCGGATCATCGGGCACATAATTGGAGGTGAAATTGAATTGCCTCGGCTGCCCTCCGACCAGATTGAGGCTTAGCAATTGTGGCACGGCTATGTAGCGAACCCATGCGCCATCGAAACGATAATCCAGAATACCGCCGCTATTGCCTGGTTGCCGTCCGACACGAACCAGATACGAATCCTGACTTGAATGTTCGTAAAAGAGTGCCCGGAGACGGCTGATGTTCCGCTGGCTATCGGAGGTTGCGAGCTCGTTATAGGTCTGCGTGCCACGGGCAACCAACTTGTTGTCATATTCGTCTTTTCGATAGCGGCTGGTGAAATCGAGGGCAGACTGAATCAACGATTGGTCATGAAGGTTAGAAGTTGTGGTTGTATTCGCTACCTTGTCTTTAATTTTTGTCTGAGAATACCCACCATAGTAGTACGTATACAGACTGCCATAGACCTGCATTTCGTCGATCTTCTTAGCCGGTCTGGCAGTTTTGGCTTGTGCCCGCTGATCGATGACCTCCTGCAACGATGCTAACCGTCCTCGTACTCTCGCCGCGTCTTCTCCCTCGGAGTAGAGTTTGAGGTAGAGTTCATATTCCGCTTTTGCTTTCTCATATTCTCTGCTTTGTTGCCTGGCCACTCCGACCCACTCCTGAGCGACTTGTGATTGTTTATTCGGCGGGAGATTGAGGATCGCATTGAAGATCTTCAATGCCGCCTCATTCTCTCCGACGTTCAGCGCCTTGCGGCCTAGCTTCATCAAATCCTCAGCATATGTCTCAACATCCTTCCCGGGAGCGAACGGCGGGAAATCAAACGACAGCTTGGAGTCCTTGGCCGCGGGAGGAGTAGCCGGTGGAATTTTCATTTCAGGCGGGACTGGCGGGAGCGCCGCCGGTCGATCCAATTTAACCGCAACCACAATTCGGCTGGCGCTCGGGATACCCCGCTGACTGATTCTGAATCGCACCGGTTTTTCAAATTGGATGGAAAGTCCATTCGTCCCTTGGTCGGGAAAGGTGACCCTAAATTTCGGGATCAAATCGCTGGGCGGCGAGACGGCCAATTCTCGTGCGAATCGACGGGAGCGATCCTGCCCAGGAAAGTCGAGGAAAATGGTGACGTAATCACCCTTTTCAGAAGGCGTATGCCTCAAGTACAACGCTCTGGTATTGAAGATGATGTGAATTTCGGCCGCCGTGGGAGTTTCAATAATTTCGATACGGTCGAGCACTTGGGCAGTTGTCAACGCAGGAGACAACAGCCCAGCGCAGGTCATAATTCCACAGAGCACGAGCCCCGCCAGGGCATGGCGCAACGTACCACCACGACATGATCTCAATACATACCCTCTCTGCGTTTAATGACGGTTGATCGGAGTTGAATCTGGAAAGGTCTCGGTGTAGACCCTGGCCTGTCATGTGAATCCCTGATCGCGAGCCATCACATATTTTCCAACATCGTTTTCACATTCTCGCAATGGACACAGCCCCGTCATACTCCGGAATGCACCCCGTTCGTTCCACCTATAGACACATCACCTCTGACTTTCTAGAAGCTGCCGCCGACCCTGTGGCAGCCTGAGTTGTCACAAGAGTTTGGCGCGTTTGAGTTGGGTTTGGGTTTAGTACTCGTATGGTCCGACGGTCTAGTACCCTGCACCCCTAACCAATTCATGCCGCGCTCATGGCAGGTGTTGCATTGCCCTGGCGTGGCCACCACCGAACTGTGGTATCTCGATCCGGAAAAGGCCGTTGTGGACTTGTGACAGGTCTCGCAAGCCGTGGTGACCGGGATGTGGTTCGCTGGTTTGCCCAACGCCGTCGAGCCGTTATGGCAGGTCGCACAACCAGTCGTAATGCCCGTGTGGTTAAACTGTGCTCCCGTAAACGTCGTCGTCGACTTATGGCAGGTCTCGCAGGGTTGCGTCGTCGGCACGTGACTCGCCGATTTGCCCCGCGCCGTCGAGCCGTTATGGCAGGTCGCACAGCCACTCACGATCCCCGTGTGGTTAAATGCGGTGCCCAGGAACGTCGTCGTCGACTTATGGCAGGTCTCGCAGGGTTGCGTCGTCGGGACGTGACTCGCCGATTTGCCCAACGCCGTCGAGCCGTTGTGGCAGGTCGCACAGCCACTCACGATCCCCGTGTGGTTAAATGCGGTGCCCAGGAATGTCGTCGTCGACTTATGGCAGGTCTCGCAGGCCTGCGTCGTCGGGATGTGACTCGCCGATTTACCCCGCGCTGTCGAGCCGTTGTGGCAGGTCGCACAGCCACTGACGATCCCCGTGTGATTGAACCCGGCCCCGACAAACGTCGTCGTCGACTTATGGCAGGTATCGCAGGCCTGCGTCGTCGGGACGTGACTCGCCGATTTACCCCGCGCTGTCGAGCCGTTATGGCAGGTGGCGCAGGTGCCCGGCACCACACCCGCGTGATTGTAACCTGTGCTGGTAAGTACCCAATTCGCCGCACCCACTCGATGGCAGGAATCGCACGAAGCAGTAGTAGCCACGTGCCCAGCCGACTTCCCCGGAGCCTGGATACCGTTGTGGCAAGTAGCGCAAGTACCTGGCCCAACTCCAGTATGTTTGAAGGCCGCACCAGTCCAGCCAACCGTCCGGTGGCAACTGTCGCAGGCCATGGTCGTCGGAATATGGGTCGCAGGCTTGCCTGATGCGATAGTTTGGTTATGGCATCTGGAACAGGTTCCCGGCGCCACGCCGTTGTGCGTAAAAAACGCAGGCGTCCAATTTGTCGTCCTGTGGCAGCTGCTGCAATTAACAGTGGTCGGTATGTGATTCGTCGGTTTGAAAGTGGAGACGACTCGTCCGCCGGGGGAGTGGCATTGCATACATTGCGTGGGGGTTCCCCGAAAGATGCCCTGTAAGTGACACCGCTCGCACACAACCTGCGCGTGCCCCCCGCTGAGCGGGAAACCGGTACTACTGTGATCGATTTCAATGCCTGTGCGGCTACTTCCCTGGGCAGACGCGGCCTCCGGCATCAACAACATCGTGCTGCATACCGCCAGAAACCCGAAAACAATTGTCCAGGCAAAGAACCGATGTCCTGTCAGGCTAGTCATCCTAGTCATTCGTGCATTCGGCATTGGCGCAATCTCTCTTGGGTGCGCCAGTTTTACCAATTAGTTATAATTACTAGGTATACGCTCTCATGAGCAGATCGCGAAAATGCGATCCCAACAGCACGGATAAGTAAGTGGACAAAGCAAGCGACGTACCTCTTACAACTGAAACATCGCAAGCTTCTGATTTCTTAAGAGGGGCGTAGATTCTGCCTGGGTAGATCTACCCATAGGCGCAGGTCTCTTCCTGTACAAGTTTGCAGGCCGGCACCTACACTCTATACAGACCTACAGGTCATAAATGTTCGAAACCCCGCAAGGATCGTGCACCGCAACACGGGCGCGGGAGTTGCTCTATGCAATCAGGATCTTCGATGCAGGGAACCAACACTCTCTCAACAAACAGAGGATGAACTGCTATGGCCATCGCTGAACCTCTTCCTCGAGTCCAAAGGCGAACAATCGAAACATCTCGCCCGGCAACTCGGCGCGCTTCAAGACCGGATGAAAACGTGACATCCGATTCTCCCCCCCTGCCGGGGCGACTGCTGGCCTGCGTACTCGCGGGCTTATCGATCTGGGTAGCCTACAAAGTGGCCGCCGGTAATTATTACACTCCCCGCTCGAACTTTGGCTTTTACCTGGGAGTTACCGGTTCAGTGATGATGCTTGCGATGCTGGCCTATCCACTGCGCAAGCATGTGCGCTTCATGCATCGCTGGGGTGCGCTGAAACACTGGTTTCGTATCCACATGATCATGGGGATCGTCGGGCCCACGCTCATCCTATTTCACTCAACCTTTCATCTGAGGTCCCTGAACGCCACGATAGCTCTCGTCAGCATGCTGGGTGTCGTCATCAGTGGCATTATCGGCCGCTTTGTTTACACGAAGATTCACCATGGTCTCTACGGCCGTCGTGCCACGCTGGGGGAAATTCAGGAGAAATTTTCAAGCGATTCACATGATGCCAAGTCCCGACTACACTTTGCGCCTCGAGTCGAACAATGGCTCAAATCTTTCGAGCGGGACTCGACGCAACCCGACCGTTCCTTCACCTCGCACCTCTTCAGCCCCCTGACGATCGGCCTGAGAAGACACATCCTGGCTTTTCGCTGCGCGAGAGAGCTGCGCAGAATTCTGAAAACCGAACGGCACCCAGAATTCCATCACGGGGCATCAGAAGCGATTCAATTGGCGTCCTCGTATTTGAGAGAAAGCGAGCGCGTCGCCCAGTTTAGTACCTACGAACGTCTCTTCTCGTGGTGGCACGTGCTCCACATTCCACTCATCTACATCCTGGCCGCCTGTACGATTTTTCACATCGTGGCCGCATACATGTACTGAGGCCTATCAACTGTGCTGGCCTCACCCTGCTACCTGCTCATTACTCTCTTCGGCATGTTGATGCTCATAGGAGCACCGGCCCGGGCAGACAATGTCGAGACCGCCTTGATGCCAGGGCAAGTAATCGAGGGCCATGCCAAATGGGAAGAAGACTGTACCAAGTGCCACAAACGGTTCGACAAGGCAGCAATGAATAGTCTCTGCCAGGATTGTCACAAAGACATTCGCACGGACGTTGAGCAGAAGCTGGGATCGCACGGACGATTCAAGGAACAGCGTGAATGCAAGGATTGCCACACAGATCACAAAGGCAGAACGGAGAACATCGCACCGATCACGGAGCAGACGTTCAATCACGGACAGACTGACTTCCCACTCAAGGGCGCCCATGCCAACTCTAAGAAAATCGAGTGCAAGGCCTGTCACACACCCAAGATCAAGTATCGCGATACGCCGTCAGATTGCTACGCTTGCCACAAGAAAGACGATAAGCACAAAGGGAAGGTCGGTAGCGCCTGCTCCGCCTGTCATACGGATAGGGATTGGAAAGAGATCCGGTTCGATCACGACAAGACTCGCTACAAGCTTCGGAACAAGCATGCGGAGGTGCCTTGCAAAGGCTGCCACGCGAACGATCGCTACAAGGAAACCCCCATGGACTGTTACTCCTGCCATAAGAAAGACGACAAGCATAAAGGACAGGAAGGCACGAAGTGCGAGGACTGTCACGACGACCGGTCATGGAAGAAGGCGCCCTTCGACCATAACAAGTCTCGTTTCCCATTGATGGGTAAACACGCCAAGGTCGAATGCACGAAATGTCATCTGACTCCCGCATTCAAAGATGCGCCGTCAGATTGTTTTGCCTGCCACAAGAAAGATGACAAACACAGAGGGACGTACGGAGAGAGATGCGAGACCTGCCACTCGGAGAGCGATTGGAAAATCATCATGTTCGACCATGACTTGCACTCAAAATACCCGCTACGGGGGCGGCATATCACAACCAAGTGCGAGTCCTGCCATAAGGGGCACCTCTATAAAGATAAGACTCCGGCCGACTGCAATGCCTGCCACAAGAAGGACGACAAGCATAAGGGACGATTTACCGAAAAATGCGAGAGCTGTCACACCGAACGGAGCTGGAAAGTCCTGCTCTTTGATCATGATCGTGATACGCCGTATCGGCTAAAGGGTTACCACCGGAAGACCAAATGCGACGGATGCCACAAAGGCACCCTCTACAAAGACAAGACACCGACCGACTGCTACGCCTGCCACAAGAAAGACGATATCCATCGGTCCAACTTCGGGGTGAAGTGCGATAAATGCCACGCCGAGGAACGATGGAAAACGGTCTCATTCGATCATGATCGAGACACCAAATACCCTCTCCTCGCCAAGCATCGCGCAGCGACCTGCGAGAGTTGTCACAAGGGACGGCTGTATCAAGACAAGACGCCCACAGACTGCTATGCCTGCCACAACAAGGACGATGTGCACCGGCGCAGGCTGGGCACGGAATGCCAGGACTGCCACAGCCTACGGGATTGGAAACTCTGGGACTTCAATCATGACACGCGAACCCGCTTCAAACTTGACGGTGGTCATAACGGGCTCGATTGTTATGCCTGTCATACCGAGCGTATGGACAAGAAGGTCAACTCATCCTCCTCCTGTGTCAGTTGTCATAAGAAGGACGACAAGCATGAGGGAAGTTTCGGCCCACAATGTGATCGGTGTCACGACACAACGCTCTGGAAGACGGTGAAATCCGGCAGCAATATCTTTCGCGGCCGATAGCTTCAAACAGACCGTTTGAAAACTACGAGGACACTGTGTTGTGAAATATCAGCGCGATATCTCCTCTATCCTCAAATTCCTCGCCCTCGCGCTCGTGCTGTTTATCGGCTACCACACGTGGCTGAAACCGGCATATTTGACTTCGGGGCCAGTATCGCGGCAGACCCCGGAGCCTCTCCCCCTACAACGCCCACCCAGCTTCGCGTTGTCGGGAACGCACGAATACCCGTCGTGGGATGTTCCGCAATCACGACTGATTGATCTCGGTCAAGCACCGACTGATGCGCTCGGGATCATTCGCGACGAAGTGGATAAGGGAAACTTCAGGGAAGCAGAACGCCGTTTAATGGCCCTCTCGAACAAAAGGGTGGGAAAAGCCGAGGCCAGGCGGTACACCGCATCACTCTGGAACAATCTCGGTGTGCAACAGGAAAAGTTCGGAGGGAGCGCACTTTCCGTCAAAGCCTTTAAGAAAGCCGTTGCGTCGGACCCAGCCAATCCGCTCGCCTACATGAACCTGACACAAGCGTACTGGGAACTCCGCGACCCGGCAATGACATCTCAGTTCCTCAACAGGGCAATTCGACTGAACCCCACCGATCCGTTCCCTCATCTTGCCCTCGCTGAACTCCTCTTGGAGAAAGGCGACAAGACCTCGGCAATAACCCATCTCAATATCGCGGATACACAGGCCCGATATGATCCCCATCTCCGGTCTTATAGAAATACGCTGGTCGCAAAAACGAATACCGGGAACTCCCTGCAACCTCTCGCAGTGGCAAAAGCACTCTCCCCCTCAGTCAAACCAGCAGCAGATGATCCCTTATCAACTCCGAATCCCCGTGGAAACCTCGCACCTCCTCCCTCAATGCCATCCGCTGATCCACCGCCCGCATCCATCACGACTCAGGTGGAACCATCGCAAAAACCGTCATCCCATCGAGACTCCGCTCATTTCGTCGTTCAATTCGACGGCCCTGACGATCAGGAAACGTGGGTGCGCATCCGTGCCATACTCGAATACGCCTATGAGGAGATCCCTCCGAAGTTCGGACAAGTACCCGCCAGACCAGTGAAGGTTGTCCTCCATACAGGAGAGAAATTTTCCGGTCCGGCGGGAACCCCCCATTTGGCCGATACCTTGTTCGATCAGAAGTCTGGTTCAATCCATCTCCCCACTGAAGGCGCACTCGACGATCTCGCATTGTTCAGCCGCGTGGTCCGTCATCAATTTGTTCATGCCCTCTTTCACGAACAGGCTAAACAGAACACCCCCTCTCCTCCAACATGGCTCATGGAGGGTCTGGCCATCCATCTGACGGAGGACCCCTGGCCCGACATTGAAGAGTCCCGACAGCATAACCCTGCCCTCATGCCTCTGCCTTCCCTGCACGGACCATGGGTTCGGCTCCCCTCAACGTCATTACCGACCGCATACCTCACGGCAACCGCTGCCATTCGATACCTCGTTGATCGACATAGCATGTACACCATCCGCCAGCTGATGACTGTGCTCCTGGCCGGACAGCCGCTAGAGAGGGCAATGCAGCAGAAGTTGTCCCTGTCGTACGAACAGTTTCAACGCCAGTCGGCGGAAAGCCACAAGCACCACGAGAACGAGCGCGAGTCCTAATGATTTAATTAATCGGTCGTCAGAGAGCGAAAGAAGTGTCTACTTCACTTTGGAGAAATCAGCGGCTATCCTCGCTTCACTTCCGTCCTGCAGATTAATGACGAAAGTGGACGCGGCGGTGGGATCAAAGGTTTCATATGCAAACAGAGCAGTAAAACGCGACCGGTAGATCGGACCGCTTCCCTCATTCTTTCGACCACGTTCAGCTTTACCGATGTCGATGGGTTTGATCCTCTTGGAGCCCTGCTGCAGCTCGATCAAGGCGCCTTCTGCAAAGTATTCGTCATCGCCACAGAGCTGAACTTCAATCTCCATGTTGGGCATGTCGACGACTTTCCTGATGAATTCGTCTGGCATCCGCACATCCATTTTCCTCTTCTTGGACTCCGCCGCCTCCTGTCGGCCAAAGGCTTCAAGTCGATAGCGTTTGGTCCGGAGAATGGCGCTGGCTCCGCAAGGGTCTTTCTCTGGATGGGCTCCTACACGCGTAACCATGGAAGCTTGCTGGAGAACTTTCTTGACCTCCTCTGGGGTGTTGGCCTTCTCCATGGGAGCCCGCCCGGCTTCCAAGGCCTTCTGCGCCTCTTCTATTGAAACCTTCACATCGATCGCCAAGACCGACTGAACACCAAAGACTGTCACCAGACCCGCAACCGTACAGGCAACAACGGGGCCGACTTGCGCCAACCTTGTCACACATCGCACACTCAAGACTCCCTCCATCAGCGAGACAGCGATCAATGAGGCGGCATTGTACGAAAGCCCCCATCCCTTTGCAATCAGCCTGAAAAGTGATCCCAGTTAGCGTAGGGTTTGCTGGCGTAGAGTTCGTCGAGATCAACTGGCACTTCTATACCGCATTGCCTAAGCAGTTGAGCGACCAGACGGAGGGGCAAACCGACTACCGTTGGAAAATCTCCATCAATGGAATCGACCAAATCGCCGCCCTCTCCTTGAATCGAGTATGCACCGGCTTTGCCGAGACTTTCCTCCGTCTCCAGATAGCGTTCATGCGCCTGTGCATCAAAGGACCTCATCCGAACGACAGCGGTAGACAGAGCGGTAACCTCGACCTTCTGAGTTGAACCGACGAGCGCGACAGCCGTGTGTACGTAATGGTCACGAGCGGCCAGGCGTCGAAGCATCGCACGGGCCTCCAGCAGATCAGCTGGTTTTCCAAGCACGGCATGATCCAACTCGATCACCGTATCACTCCCCAGCACAATCGTCTCCGGCTCGTATCTCGCGACCGACTGGGCCTTGGCGAGCGCGAAGGATGTCACCTGTTCTACCGCCGAACGGTCGGTTACCAGCTGTTCCTCGAAAGATGGGTCCACGACCTTGAAGGGGACACCCAGCAGAGCAAGTAACTCGCGACGGCGTGGGGACGTGGAAGCCAGAATGAGTGGCATCTACAACATCGGAAAAGGTTCAGGCAGCACCTGGTTGGAGACCTCGGTCAGGCTCGCGTTGCGCACGCGAAAATCGGTAAGCACCTGCTCCAGATCGGCAACCGATGAGACTCGAAACATATCGGCTCGAAGCGAGGCGGCATGAGGAAATCCTTTGCAGTACCAGCCCAAGTGTTTGCGCATTCGTCGAAACTGGCCTTGTCCACAGATCGTTTCAAATCGTCTCGCATGATTGAGCAGCACCTCGAAGCGATAGTCCAGCTGAGGAACCCACGGCTCAAGCCCCTCTTCAGACACATGTTGCTGCAGAACGAGTCGCGCCTCCTCTTTTTCTCGGAAGAACCAGGGGGACCCGAGGACGGCTCGTCCCACCAACACCCCATCAACTCCGGTATCCCGCACACGGCGGATGACATCATGATAACTGTGCACATCCCCATTGCCGAAGAGCAAAGTCCCGCTCCCCCGAACGATTCCCGCAGCCTGGGAAATGGCACTCCAATCTGCTTCCCCTCGATACATTTGTTGCAAGGTACGGCCGTGCAGGGAAATGACCGCAGGCCGTTCTGTGAGGAGATGTCCGATCCACCGGTCGACAACGACCACATCGTAGCCAAGACGTGTCTTGACCGACAGGGGGATCTTCTGTCGGACGAGCGGGCGGCCGTCCTGCCGCCGCTCGTTCAGCCTATGGATTGCCGCCACCCTGCCTGGCTTGAGCCCCGCTCCCTCAAGGGTCTGACCGGCCGCCCAATCGGCAATTCCTTGTCTGGCAGCCTGCATGATAGCCTGAGCGACATCTGGCGTTCTGATCAGCCCTGCCCCTGATCCCGATGAAGCGACACTCCGCGAAGGACAGCCCATGTTGATATCCAATCCGTCGAACCCCAATTCACAGACTGCATGGGCCGCCTGATAGAAAAGATCCGGCTCCTTTCCATACAACTGCGCGACAACCGGTCGTTCAGCCTCATGGTAGATGAGGGAGTCCAACAGGAACTCCGGGCCACGACAGACATCATGGACATGAGTGAATTCCGTGAAGGAGACGTCCGGCTTTCCCTGCATCGCGACGGTATGGCGAAACGTTGCATCGGTCACCCCATCCATCGGCGCCATCCCTATAATCGGCTTGGGGAGTGATTGCCAGAAACTCATCTGATCCGCTCCATCTCCATCATCGATTCTCCCGCCTCATTGGCTTGACCATAGGCCAGGCGCAACAGGTCGCATTCCTGTTGTACGGAGGCACGCATATCCGGTACGCGCTCCGTCACAAATTCGAAAAACCGTTCGATCTTGAGGAGGAAAAAATCGTAGGAGTGGGTAAGCGGTCTTGGAGACCGAAACCAGAAATCCACGAACTCAGCCAGACAGACGCCCCGCTCGGCTAGAGCCCGGCAGGCCTGCGGAAACATCCCTTCAAGGTCTCCTCCCCAATGGAGAATCTCGTGCGGAACGTAGGACGTGCGATACCGTGTTAACCCGCTCCCTTCCACGGCGACTTCCTGCCACTCCGGACCTGTTATCGGAGTTTGCCCCATAATGATCCGTGCATACCGTTCATAATCGTCGCACAACTGCTGCCGTTCGGACTGGCATACAGACTCCTGAATTGAGACTGGACAACACGTCGCCTTCCTCAACTGTCCTACCGGCGTGTCTCGGGCCATCGCCTGCTGAACGAGGAAGGAGAAGCGCCGAACTGCCTCTGCATACTCCTCCACAATCACCTCAATCGGTTTGGTATCTACTTCAAGCGCGACCGCCCGGAGACTGACAAGGTTTGGATGGGCCAGAACCTGCTCGAGCATGGCAAAGAGGATCGAGGGAATCGGAGCAGCATGGGCGTCGATCCATTCGGGAAGTCCTTCTCCTCCCTGTGGCTGATCAGCCGATTCATGGCAGGCCAGCCCTGCCAGATGGATTTCTACAACCCGTTCCAGAGGGAATTCGGCGAGAAATTCCTCGATGAATCGTTCGAGAGAGATCCGTCGACAGACGGACGTATAACGATACACCGTCCAGAGGTGTCCGATGTCCAGCACAAGACCGCAGGGCACCGAGCCCGTAACGAGCCGGAAAAAATAGGAAATCGGTATCGTGCCGGCAGCAAAATATGTGAGGGGTGGCATCTCCAAGAGAAAGAGCGGCGCAGTTCCGTCTGCCCGAGCAGCCTGCCGATCCATTGCCTGCTGAACCAGCTCGATGTTGCCGGCCACTACCCGGGCACTCAATGGTGTATAGAGTGGAGGGAGATAGGTACCAAACGAGTAGCCCGCCATCTGCTTCGTCGCGCATTCATGATTCAACCAGAGGCTCTGCAAGCTATTCAGCTGCATAACCATCTCTTCGAGGTCCTGCTCAAAAACCGGAGACGCTTGTACGTCCGGCTGCGTGATCCACAGACCTTCACCGTGGTAGGCCAACGGTATGTCCGATAGTTCCCGGCGAACCTTTGTCACTGCGGTCGTCGTCGCCTTAAAGACTTCCAGATAGCCGGGCTGGAGCCCTCGCTCTCTGAGTCTGTTCACCAGTTCGAATAGATCGGGAGTATAGACATCGACTGACAGTCCCATCCCCTGTGCTGGAATTTCCCTGAGGCGACGTTGAAAGTCCTGATGAATGAAATCCAAATCAACCACCGATCCCCCCTGTCAACCCAATTTAGAAATGTCCGCTTTCCCCCCAAGTAGAAATGTCCGGTTTATGTGGTCGCCACCGTTGCCTGTGTTCGTCGCTCCGGTCGCAGGCGTCGGCGCCACGGATGATCCGGCCTCGGCGTGACCGGGCGC
>JACRLR010000043.1 GCA_016219645.1 Nitrospirota bacterium | reverse complement strand
CGTTCCTCAGCGTCGCCTCCGGCTTGCTCGCAACCAAAAACAGCCCCGGCTGATACTGAACACCTTCGATGACACCATCACAAGGCATACGATTGATGTGGACATCGAAGACATTCAAAAAGATCGTGAGCCTGACACTACACTCTTTCAGGTAGCGAGGCTCAAACTCTTCCTCGATGGCGATCACCTTGCCATCGCCGGGCGCAACAATCAGATTGGGACCTTGTGGAATCACTCGGGCCGGGTTGCGAAAGAACCAGGCAGAGAACAGTGTTGCAATCCCACCAAGAAACGCAACGACCGGCCACCCCAGCCATGCTGTCAAGAGTGTAACGCCGGCAGGAACTACAATGAAGGGAATTCCTTCTTTGGCAAAGGGAACACCGATCGCACGATCCGCCATGGAATTGCCTCAGTTCTTGGTTTTATCGACGAGCTGATCCTTCTTGAGCCATGGCATCATCCCACGCAGTTTCGCCCCAACAGCTTCGATAGGATGAGCCTCGCCCTTCGCAAGGAGTGCGTTGTAGACCGGTCGATTGGCCTGATTCTCCAAGACCCATTCTTTGGCGAACCGTCCGGTCTGGATCTCTTCGAGAATCCGCTTCATCTCCTGTTTCGTCTGTTCGGTCACCACACGTGGACCTCGAGTCACATCACCGTATTTCGCCGTTGTGCTGATCGAGTAGCGCATGTTGGCAATCCCGCCCTGATAGATCAGATCGACAATGAGCTTTACCTCGTGCAAACATTCAAAGTAGGCCATCTCCGGTGAGTACCCGGCTTCGACCAGCGTCTCGTACCCGGCCTGAATCAGCGACGTCAGCCCCCCGCAGAGCACGGCTTGTTCACCAAAGAGATCGGTCTCAGTTTCCTCGCGAAAATTCGTTTCGATGACACCGGCGCGTCCACCGCCGATCGCACTCGCGTAGGCCAATCCGACCTGCCTCGTAGTGCCGCTGGGATCCTGGTGAATCGCCAGAAGGCAAGGC
This sequence comes from Nitrospirota bacterium, assembly GCA_016219645.1. NCBI lineage: Bacteria > Pseudomonadati > Nitrospirota > Nitrospirota bacterium. Next base: position 54 of record JACRLR010000043.1, on the reverse strand, counting down.
ACCCCGCTGCCCTTCGTAAACTCGGAACGAACGAGATGTCCTGGCCCCTTCGGG
>JACRLR010000042.1 GCA_016219645.1 Nitrospirota bacterium | reverse complement strand
GCGGTCCGTCACGCGGCTGTAATACCCCTTACAAAATTCGTAGGCGAGGTTCGGATTGGCGACGGGGTAACAGAGGCGAGCAAGGTACTGGCGGTCGTAGCTCACGATGTCGCAGTCATGCAGGGCGATGACTTGGCTTTGCCCCCGGGCCAGCACATAGCCGTAGGCCGTCCAACACCCGCGTCCTTTCCCCTGGTGTCCGATGTCGATCTCATGCGAGACCAAGGTGTTCAACAGCGCCTGGATCCTGGTCCCGTCGTTCCAGACGACACGGACTCGTTGAGGGAGCTGAGCAAAGAATTGCTTGGCCAGCCGGAATTCCAGCGCAGAGGCCTGATCCAAAGAAATGACGATCTCATTGATATAGCGAACCTCACCCAGGATTTCCACGATGCGCTTGAGGGCGGGACGTTCCAGTTCCGAATACAGTGAGGGGAGGACCAGAGCGATCGGCGTCGTTTTCGCATACCGCTCGAGCTCGTGCTCCAGCTGCTCAGTGTTGGGCTGACCGAGACGGTGGAGAACGGTCACGACCCCATTTTGATAAAAATCAGACACGATGACCTCTCTACGGATCGCGGAGTATTGCTGAACGTCGATCCCGCGTAAAACCGGGGGAGCGAAAAGATGCGGATGCTTCTCAGCCGATTCTACGCTGAAGAATGCAGGGGATGTGCCATTACTGAGTATAACGAAAGGCTAAGACTCTTGTCACTTCGTGCCGGGGATTTGCTCGAATTCTGAGAAAATGTCTCGCAGAGGTGTAGGGAAAAGCAGGCAGGTGTGGATGGTTTCCCCTATGGCTTATCCGTCGACAGCTTCTTCCCCAGCCGCCTCGCCAATCGCAGCATGCCGGGCGATCGATCGCTGGGGCTGAGGAGTACGTTCAGGACATGAAGCTGGCTGTGATCGGCAAAGGCAGCGGCAAGGTTCTGTTCAAATTCCCGCTGCGTGCTGACGCGCGAGCCTCTTCCGCCTCCGATCAGGTCGCATACTTTGTCATACTGCCATTCGTGCACATCGTTAAAGGGGCCTTCCAAGATCTCTCGCTCCGTCGAATAGCCTCGATTATTCAAAATAATGACAATCGGAGCTTGCCCGTAGCGCACGCAGCTGGCCAACTCAGTCCCGGTCATTTGAAAGGCTCCGTCTCCCACCAGGACGATGGGCCGCAGACTCGGGTCGGCGAACGATGCGCCTAAGGCGGCAGGTACGGCAAAGCCCATCGAGGTGTAGTAGGCCGGCGACAGAAACTCAAACCGGTGGCGCACATGCAAATCCGCAGCGGCGAAGAGCGATTCACCCACATCCGCAATCACGACCGTCTTTTCAGTCAAGACTGTATCAAGATGACGGAAGAGTCCGCCTAATGTTACTGGTGCATCCAGGTCTGGTGTCGCCGGTTCTGGAATGGCTTGAACTGGGAACAGCCGCTGGGAATGAGAAAAGGAGGGCAGTGGAGATTTCACAAGACCTTGGACAAAGTCCTGGAATTTAATCGATTCGTACCGATGGTGTTTGATAGCCACACGGTCGGCTGTGGCATGGATGGTACGGCCTTCCGACAGTAAGGGCGAGGTGGCATCCAGATCCTCCACATCAGACAGAATAGATCCCAGGATCAACAGGCAGTCGGAGTCGTTCATGAACTGCTGGACTTCCTCCCGACCAATGAGCCCCCCATACACCCCGACATAGAGTGGATGGTCTTCACGAATGATCGATTTACCAAGCAATGTTGAGGCAATGGGAATGTTGAGTCGCTCCACTAAGCGAGCGAGATCGTCCTGGAGCCCGAAGCGGCCGACCTCCGCGCCAACCAGCATGGACGGCTTCTTGGCCGAGGCGAGCATGAGTCGTACTTCACTGATCGCTTCTTCGAGAGCAGCCGGGTCACTCGGTGTATCCTCAATGCAGATCGGTTTCAGGCCACCCATAAGGGGACAGTGGACCATGTCTCTGGGGATTTCGATATAGATCGGACGGCGGTAGCGAAGCAGGGCGGCAAAGGCCCGATCCATCTCGCGTTCGGCGGTTAACGGATCATCCAACGTCACTGCGGCCACGGTCATCCGCTCGAAGACTTCTCGTTGCGTGGAAAAATCTCGAACCATGTGATGCAAATAGGGAGTGCGAGTTCGTTCAGACAGGCCAGGAGATCCGGTCAAGAGAATCACCGGCGAGCGTTCCGCATAGGCGCAGGCAATCGCGTTGACGGTATTGAGACCGCCGACGCAGTAGGTCACACAGACGGCTCCAATGCCGTTGATGCGAGCATAGGCGTCTGCCGCAAAACCGGCACAATCCTCCCTGGTCGTTCCGACGTGTGTGATCGGCGAGGCCTCGATCAATTGATAGAGGGACAGGACATAGTCGCCCGGAATGCCGAAAATATGGCGAACGCCCAGGCGATGCAGGCGATCCAACACAGCGGAACCAATGGTAGCTTTGTCGCCCATTCTTCTTTATC
>JACRLR010000041.1 GCA_016219645.1 Nitrospirota bacterium | reverse complement strand
GGCCCGTCGGTGGTGAGCAACGGTCCGCATATGTTCCAGTGTCGCCGAGGGCGAGGAAAAATCGATCACAACCTCTCCTCGCTCCATCAGAATGGAGAGGTCATCTGTGATGGGAATGCCGGCACGACCTGAGGCCGCAGTCTCGCCTGCATCCTCCCCTAACGCCGGATGTCCTTTTCCTTCCAAAGCCCCTGCCAATGTCAACGCCGTTGAATCGCGGATCAGTGACACTAATCGGCAACCCATTCGGCCGGCCGCACCCGCTACAATGATCTTGATCATCTTGTCGTGCACCTAGACCTTGCTCAAGTTAGATTAACGCCGCATCCTTGAGGACGCGAATCAATTTCTCTCGTGTGTCCTGCGCCATTGGGCAGAGCGGTAAGCGTAACTCTGGGTCGATTTTCCTCATGAGTCCTAACGCTTCTTTGACGGGAATGGGATTGGTCTCATAGAACAACGCTGCAAAGAGGGGAGAGAGCTTAAAATGAATCCGTCGCGCTTCGTCGATTCGTCCCTCTGCAAAGGCCTTCACAAGATCGGCCATTTCCTTTGGCTTGATATTGGCCGTTACGGTAATCACACCCTTCCCGCCGACCGCCATCATCGGCAGGGTCAGAGAGTCGTCGCCAGCCAGCACGCTTAGGCGGTCCTCACACATCTGTACGATATCTGAAGCCTGTTGGACTGAGCCACTTCCTTCTTTCACGCCGACGATCGTCTTGATAGCTGAGAGTCGGGCGATCGTGGACGGAAGCATGTTGACTCCGGTGCGACCGGGGATGTTGTATAGGACTAACGGCAGATCGACCGCGTCTGCAACGGCCTTGTAGTGGCGATAGAGCCCTTCCTGAGTCGGCTTGTTGTAGTAGGGCGTAATGAGCAACGCAGCGTCGGCTCCGGCCTGCTTCGCATGTTTCGTGAGAGTGATGGCTTCTTCCGTGCTATTCGAACCGGTTCCGGCAATAACCGGTGCACGCCGCCGGACCACCTCGACCGTCAACTCAATCACCCGATTATGCTCGCTATGAGAAAGGGTGGCCGATTCACCAGTGGTTCCGCAGGGGACAACGCCATTGGTGCCACTGGCGATCTGCCATTCGATCAACTCGGCCAAGGCGCACTCGTCGACCTTGCCCTGTCGAAATGGCGTCACAATCGCGACAAGAGATCCGGTAAACATGCTCACTCCGTTTCGTTGAGGAAGGACGGAATTCTCTCGCCCCGTACGAGGTCGTCGTATGTTTCTCGCTCGCGAATCACGTGAAACTCTCCGCCCTTGACGAGCACTTCCGGTACGCGGGGTCGAGAGTTGTAATTCGACGCCATCACAAAGCCATACGCTCCCGCACTCATGACTGCCAACAACTCACCAGGTTTGGTGCCAGGCAGCGAT
>JACRLR010000039.1 GCA_016219645.1 Nitrospirota bacterium | reverse complement strand
GTCGCCGCGGAAGCGGATCGTGGCGTGATATCGACCTCCGGCAGTTGCCCGCAGATCTTCCAGTTGTCCTAGAATCGTGGATTGGAGCGAACGCGGAAGGAGATTGCTCTCGGCTTCAATGGTTTGATCAAAACAGATACGCTCCGCCGTGCGTCGAGCCAGCGACTCAGGTCCATCGATCTCGTAGATCGCCGTGAGCCACTCCGAAGAGTCATGGACAGTGAGACTCATAGATGGTGCCTCAGGCTATAAGTGATCCTGCGACGGCACGTCGAACAATAACCGCCGAAAGTTTCAGCGGCAGATAGATCCCGAGTACCATGGCAAGCACGGGTAGCCGCTAGTCAACCTCAGACCAATACCCGAGATCAGCTTGACTGGACACTATTCCGTCTTGGCCTTGAGTTCCTTCACTTTACCTTCAGCACGTTCCCCGGCGGCCTTCATATTGCCTTTGGCCCGTTCACCCATGGCTTTCATCTTGTTGCCCTGGGCTTCTTCCACCTTGGCCTTGGCTTCACCTTTTGCTTCCTCTGCGGTCGCTTTCATTTCGCCTTTTACGACTTCCATGGTGGCGGCTGCCTCACCGGCCTGCGTAAGCGACGGAGCGAAAAATAGAAAGGCGCTGAACGATAACCATGTCACAAATGATATACGCATACAAAATCTCCTTGTACGTGAGGTGAATGGGCGCGAGGGTCTGCGCCTAATTAGGAGTGTTGTCAAGCCTGGATAAAAACTGGAGGCAGCGATCGAGCGGGAATCCTTCCATATGGCTTATACAAATGAGAAGCTGACAACGGTTTGCGAAGTGTGTGCCGCATCAGCCATTAGCGAAATAATCGTACCGGCACTTTCCGGCCTTTGATCCGAGCGCGGCCGAGCAGGTCGATAATACGGGCGGCGAGGGATTCCGGGACATCGACGATGGAAAACCGATCTTCGATCTCGATCGCGCCGATGACGTTGGAGTTGACCTTCACCTCGTTGGCGATTGCGCCCACAAGGTCGCCCGGCCTGATACCG
>JACRLR010000038.1 GCA_016219645.1 Nitrospirota bacterium | reverse complement strand
GATCGACTTCCTTCGCTACTATGCAGACGAGATGGACTGTCTGGCTAAACCAATACGATTAGGCAACCGTCCGGGAGAGCTCAACCAGCGCACCTATGCACCGCGCGGTGTGACCGTCGTCATCGCACCATGGAACTTTCCGCTCGCCATCCCCACCGGAATGGTTTCTGCGGCACTTGTGACCGGCAATCCAGTTCTATTCAAACCATCGGAACGCGCGCCCGGTTTAGGAACTCTGCTTACTAACATCTTCATCGAGGCCGGTGTACCGACCGGTTGTTTGGCCTGCCTCCCGGGTGGGCCGGAGGTCGGCCAAGCGCTCGTCGCACATCCCCAAGTCGCAACGATCGCGTTTACCGGATCGAAGACCGTGGGACTCCACATCTTGGCCGAGGCAGCGCGCGTGGGCTCAGGACAGCCTATGATCAAGCGGGTGATTGCCGAGATGGGCGGGAAGAATGCCATGATCATCGATGAGACGGCTGATCTCGACGAAGCGATCGTCGGAGTCGTCACATCGTTCACCAGCTATGCGGGACAGAAATGCTCGGCTTGCTCCAGAGTGATCGTCCATCGCACCATCATCTACGACTCCTTCGTGTCCCGCCTCCGAGAGGCAGTGCTGAGCTTGGAGGTCGGCAATCCCATGCACCCGTTCACCAGGATGGGACCAGTGATCGATGCCCGAGCCCAAGCGAGCATACAGCGTTATATTGCACTCGGACTCGAGGAAGGCCGGCTCCTCGTGCAGCGCACCTCAGATCAGAAGGGATATTTTGTCGGGCCGACGGTGTTTGTCGATATCCAACCCCATCACCGTCTGGCACAGGAGGAAATCTTTGGGCCGGTCTTAGCCGTCATGAAGGCTGACAGTTTTGCCGATGCGATCCGCTTGGCCAATGAAACCGAGTATGCTTTGACCGGAGGGGTCTATGCCAGGAGTCCTGCCAATCTTGCGATGGCCCGAGAGCACTTCGATGTAGGGAATCTGTACTTAAACCGACCAATCACCGGTGCCCTTGTCTCTCGTCAACCATTCGGTGGGCACCGCTTCTCAGGGGTAGGTGCGAAGGCGGGCGGGGAAGACTATCTGGCTCAATTCATGATCGCGAGAGTCATCAGCGAGAACACCCTTCGCCGGGGATTCGAATCGACTCAATGAGGCCTTTGCCGCTTTGATGTCGTATTCTTCAAGTTCTTCTG
>JACRLR010000037.1 GCA_016219645.1 Nitrospirota bacterium | reverse complement strand
GCCCATCACATGGGATTGCGCGAACACGTGGTCATTCCCGAACAGGGTTTCGTAGGGAGGGCAATCGAGTGTAATCACGTTGCTGAACACCCGGCGATGTTCCGACTGGAGATCGCTGAGCTGCCAGTTGACACACTCGGAAGCAATCAGATTCTCAACCAGGGCCAACTGCGTCCTCAGCGAAGTCAATTTCTTCCTGGCTCGCTCGCCCCCCTCAGTGCCGAGGGCAACCTCTAATGCATCAAGAGCAGCCCGGCCATCCTCCACAAACTCGCCGCACCGGAGGTAATCAAGAAATTCCTCATCTTCGGGGTACAGGAGGCTCCAGGAGACCAACAAATAGATTTTACTGCGATTAAGCGCACGTTCGACGGCGGGGGAGTCCTTGATGGACACAGGGCTCGGCAACGTAGCAGTGGCAGATGCAGATACGCCTTGCATCGGCTGTTGACTCGTCATATAAATCGCCTCCCGACCACCTTAGCTCACCCCACCACCGTAGCCCCAAGGCAGGGTAGCAGGACCTCGTATGTATATGAAAAGGACCGTGCGAAGTCAAGGGTGAACTGGTTCGGCCTTGTGAATTGTAATTTTCTTCCAAGCAACATCGTTGGATGTGGCGCAATCATCAATCGATCCCCTCTAGCAGACAGTATCAGAAACGCCACCAGGATATTCAAAAAGACCGTCAGCGAGGTCCGCGACGCGAAGAATAATGAGCGTCATGTCTGCGGACGGGCGCGAGTTGGTGAGCGCCCCGTGTCTTAAGGGCGAAGCGTAGTCCATTTTTACCCGTCCACCCATCGCCTGTAGGAACAGGCGTTTGCCCAGGCCGTACGTTGAGCCTCTGAGCCCGCTTCGCCGACTTTGCGAGGCGAGCGATGCGACCTGCCTGCGCATAGTGCTTCGGCAAGGCAGGGAACGCCGCTGGCGGCCTTTTTCAACATCCAGCCAGCTGCCTCGACGGTACCACACGAATTGCGACATGGTCATTGACGGTTTTACAGACCATTTCACACATTCCACAGCCAACACAGGCTTCCTTCACCACGGAGAGATGCAGGAACGCAACGTCCATCGAAAGGGCATCCGTCGGACACTTCGAGACACAGGCATGGCAGCCTTGGCCTGCCGTGCAGAGTCTATGTGAAACCGTCGCGATTCCCATTCGGACATGGGTGATCCCCTCGACCGGAAGGAGCGCTTCTGTCTCACAAGCTGTAATGCAAGGAAGATCCTCACATAACAAACAGGGCGACTGATCGGCAAAAAGCACGGGTGTCCCGTCCCGGGGATGGGCCGCGATCGCGCCTGGTGGACAGGCCGTGACACAATCATTGCACTTCGTACAACGTTCAAGGAAAAGCGGTTCTTCCACCGCACCAGGGGGACGCAGCCAGTCCATACGCATCGGCGGAGGCGGCGGCTCCGCTGGAACACCCTCCGCCTGCTTGACGAGTTCGCGCGCGGCTTTGACCGTAGAAATAACGGAATCTTTCAGGAAATCCCGCCGACCGTATGAAGGGTTAGTGGCCATGGCAGAGAAGATCAAGGTCGAGGGTACGGTTGAGGTAAAATCTAGATCTCGTGAATCCTTGGCCTCAACCTCAGCCTTATCAGTATGCCGTTACATGACCCCGTCGGCGCGCAACTTATACACCTCAACACAACGATCACAGGCTCCGAAGTCCACGTCCCATCCCGGATGATTCTCGCGGATGAAGTCGAGCACGTAGGGTTCCACCTTCGTCCCCATATCCTCGACCCACGAATAGGTGGGGAACCGACACAGCGGGCACGGGAACCCCGGCATGAGCATGATTTTGTTTTCGGTCTCAGGAACTTCACCACCCTCCACATCCACCGCCCGATCCATCACACGGAGCGTGTCAGCGGCCATCTCAATCAGCTCTGAATGGGTGAAGTACGAGGTCTGCCAGAGCCCCTCGAACACCGACTTCAGTTGAGGAGGCGGAATTTTCCGGTACCACGACCGGAATTCCTTG
>JACRLR010000036.1 GCA_016219645.1 Nitrospirota bacterium | reverse complement strand
TTTCGATTATACGCATCAATGTTCCGCACACCGGCTTCCGCCAGCAGCTTGTACCGCCGCTCCATTTCAGCGACAACCCATCCGAGGCCTCTTGCAGCTGACTTGGGGTCCGTAATCACCGGCCGCAAGAGATGTGGAATGCCCTCATACGATTGGAACTCAAGCATCTTCGGATCAATGAGCAACAGTTTCACTTCACTGGGCTTGGCGGAAAAGAGGATGCTGAGTAGCATCGTGTTCAGGCTGACACTCTTCCCGGCCCCCGTTGCTCCGGCCACCAAAAGATGGGGCATCGTCTTCAGGTCCGCCGTGCTGGGCGCACCAAAGATATCCTTACCCAACGCCAGTGTGAGCCTGGACCTTGCCCGCCGAAAGGCCTCGCTCATGACGACTTCTTTCAGAGACACCGTTTCTCGAGACCGGTTCGGCACCTCGATTCCGACCACGGATTTCCCTGGTAACGGCGCAACGATGCGCAAACTCGTCGCCTTCAGCGCCAGCGCCAGGTCGTCGGCCAGATTCACAATACGGGCGACCTTCGTGCCGGGCCCCGGCTCAAATTCGTACATGGTAATGACGGGGCCTGGTCTCACTTCCGTCACAATGCCCTCGATGCCGAAACTCAGCAATGCGCGTGACAAGATCTCGGACTGTGCCTTGAGTTCCTCATCCGACATCCGATCCATCGGCCCAGAGGGATCACTTAACAGAATCTCCGCGTCAGGGAGCTGATAGTTTTCTGACTCAGCTGTCGGAACAACCACTTCCGACTCAGTGGTTTGCGCGTCCCATGTTGGGATTGCGACAGGGAATGGCTGGATGATCGGACCTGGAGAAGTCTGGGTGGGGGTCAGCTCCAACTGCTCGATCCCGTCAGTGGCTGACTCCTCTCCTCGAGTGACGGCTACTGGCTTGGACGACCTGGCTCGTAACCGTCGATTGCCGACCTCTTTCTCGACCTCAATCGATCGCTCCGGCATCACTGCGGACACCCCTTCGCGGAGAGTGGCCCAATGTTCCGGCATCCGACGCACGGCTTCCGCCAAGGACAGAGGGGTTGTCAACAAGAGAGAGACCAGGAATCCTGT
>JACRLR010000035.1 GCA_016219645.1 Nitrospirota bacterium | reverse complement strand
TTGATTGTTGGCGAATCTCGTTGTGCCGGCGTGATGATCGCGAAGACGGACGATCGTCTGATCAGCGGATGAGCGGGTCAGGACTAGATCGCTCAGAAAGCGAAACTCATCGCTGCTGGTCAGCTTCGGCCAGGCGCCGCTCAGTACGGTCATGCGCTTCCCTCTCCTCGGATCACATGGATCTGGCGAAACCTCGCAGGAGAAGCGGCATGCGTCATCCAACCGGACTGGCCTGGCTGCCCCTTGCCACAGGTGATGAAGCCATATCGACGACGAGCAGTTCGGTCGGCCACTCCATCGCAGCTGTTCCAAAATTCCGGCGTGATTCCGTGGTAGATCACATCCCGCAACATATGGGTCCTTCTGCCGTTTTCAATCAGCCAGAACGAGTCCCCGCCGAACTGAAAATTGTAGCGGCGCTGATCGATGCTATAGGACCCATGGCCTTCGATGTAGATACCGTGCTTCACGTCGGCAATCAGCTGATCGACAGTCGCTGAGCCCGGCTCAAGTCCGATATTCGCGATACGCACCATCGGAACGTGGCTCCACCCATCGGCCCGATTGGAACCACGTGAACGAGATTCACCGATCTTCGGTGCGACTTCACGGTTCGTGCAATAGCCGACGAACAGCCCGTCCCGGACGATGTCCCATTGCTGACACTGAACCCCGTCGTCATCGTAACCGGTCGCGGCCAGAGTTTCCGGTTCAGTGTTATCGGCCACCAAATTCACATGCTGCGAGCCATAGCGAAAGGTGCCCAGTTTTTCGGGCGTCAGGAAGCTGGTCCCCGCATAATTGGCTTCGTACCCAAGCGCCCGGTCCAGCTCGCTCGGATGGCCGCAGGATTCATGGATCGTCAATGAGAGATGCTCCGGATCGAGCACCAGATCGTACTGGCCTGCATCGACCGCCGGGGCTTTGACCTTTTCGATCGCTTGAGCGGCAACACGCGAGGCCTCGCGCAGCAGGTCGGCTTCCTCGATCAGTTCATAGCCCTTCCTGAGATGAGGCGTGTTGAGGCTGCGCGAAGCAAATCGACCTTCGTAGAGAGCCGTTGCGGTACATTCGCCTTGCCCGGCCAACAGATCGAATTCCAAACGCGACCCTTCCGTCGACACGAACAACTTCCTGTCTCGACGCGCCCACAGACTTGCGCTGCTCCGTGCGATACCGGATTGTCGATGGAGCGTTTCCATCGTATTCAGCAGTAAATCGGTTTTCTTCTCAAGCGGGATAGTGAAGGGATCGATGCGATAG
>JACRLR010000034.1 GCA_016219645.1 Nitrospirota bacterium | reverse complement strand
GCCATCCGCCTGAGTTCCTTCACACTCATGATGACCCTGTCCTCTCTGACCATCCGGCCCTCCTTGTGAGGGCGGGCAGTCTATCAGTGAAGAGGACATTTCTATCTTGGCGAAAGCGGACATTATCATTTTGGGATTACAAACCACCGATCCCCCCTTGTGCTGCGCGAACAATTGGCCTAGTCTATTCGCCAAACCCCTTGTTTGACAAGGGAAGCCCCGGTTACGGGCCAGGAAGCCCCATCTGCTATACTTGGCTTACGTCGCTGGAGGCGAAACCCTCACGAATCGTGCAGGCGCGACTCGGGGGAGGTCTCGAACCCATGCTCAACGACAATGACAGGCCCTTCAAGCCGACACATCTCTTATCTACTATGGTTGCCCATATGATGACACCGGGTGTCGTGCAAGTCCCTGGAAACGTCTCTGTCAGCGAGGCAGCGCTGCTCCTCGAACGAGAACAGGCCCCCTGCCTGCTTGTCAAAGATACCGACACCCGATTCGGCCTCATGACGCCGACCGACATCGTGAAGAAAGTCATCGCTCAGGGTCTCGAACCGCACGACATCGAAGTCCGGACAATCATGACACGCCCGGTGCAGTTCATCGAGTACGATGAGGTCCTGGCAGAAGCCTCGACACTCATGGTCGCGACAGGGGCCTCTCTCTTGATCGTCACCAAACAAAACCAACCGGTCGGGGTACTCAGTGCACAAAACCTGATGCTCGCGCCAACCAGGCGTGACACGAAAATCCCGGTTGTCGTGAGCGTGGTCGGACAGGCCTCTGCACCGGGACTAAACTTTAATGCCATGATCACCCAGCTTAACCATGTCGGTACGTTGGTCGAGATGACAACGAAGCTCGCGCCAAAATCGAACGTTGTCCTGGCGTTTTCCATTTCCGGCCAAAATACCCCCTTAACCATCCGTGGAAGGGTTCTAGCCAGCAAAATTCATGATGCAGAAACCGATCAACTGTCGAGCGGAGCCTGTATCTGGCATGTCGACATTCAGTTCACTGACCTTTCGTCAAGCGACCTTGCGCGTATCAGAGCTTGGGCACTTCAAACTATGCCTCCCCTACCCAACCGCGCCTAGCCCGCATTATTCACGAAGGCTTCTACTGCCTCTCGTCCGATCTTCATGCTGGGTGAGTCATCCAGGCAAACCTCACACATATGCGCCATTCTTTTGACCAATAGGCGATCAGCTGATAGAATTTTTTCTGCCTAGAAGAAAACAATAACAACACATGGATCACCAGATGAACACCTCCCAGACCCGTTCCCGTCCCCTTCCCTCCAACGAGGCGCTCCTCAACCAAATTCGCCTACTGCTGGACAGTCCGGAAGATGATCTGCAAGCCTCGATCATGAAGGAACTCCTCACTGGAACGCTTCGGCTCCACGAAGCTCGCTTGGATGTACTGGACCTCAAGATCGTCAACCGCGCCGTAAAAGAACTGCGTCATGCCTTCCGCGTCTTTCATGATTATCGTAATAGACGTAAGGTCAGCATCTTCGGGTCGGCCCGCACCGCCTTGGATGACCCGAACTACCAGATGGCCTTCCAGTTTTCCCGTCAGATCGTCGAGGAAGGGTTTATGGTCATCACCGGGGGAGCCGATGGGATCATGCGCGCCTGCCAAGAGGGCGCCGGACGTGAGAACAGTTTCGGGGTTAATATCATGCTGCCCTTCGAGCAGGGTCCAAATGCCACCATCGCAGACGATCCAAAGCTCGTCACCTTCAAATATTTTTTCACCAGAAAACTCATCTTCCAAAAAGAAGCCAATGCCATCGCATTGTTCCCTGGCGGCTTCGGAACACATGATGAAGGCTTTGAAATCTTAACCCTTGCCCAGACCGGCAAGAGCGACCCCCAGCCGATCGTGTGTCTCCAGGCTCCTGGTTGCGACTATTGGGACGAGTGGTACTCCTTCATCACAGGCCAACTCTTGTCCCGTCAACTGATCAGCCCCGAAGATCTCAGCCTGTTCAAAATCACCACATCTGTGGATGACGCGATCGATGAGATCAGGAATTTTTACCGCCGATTTCACTCCATTCGATACGTAGGCCGATTCCTGGCCATCCGTCTGACATCGAGCATCTCCCCCGAGCAGGTGGCCGGCCTTCATGAAACCTTTGGCGATCTGTTATCCGAGGGCACCTTCGTGCTGCGAGGGCCGCTCCCCGAAGAACTAGACGAGCCGGATTTGGCGAACCTGCCTCGGTTGGCCTTTACCTCAAACCGTCGAAGCGCGAGTCGCTTGCGCCAATTGATCGATCACCTCAACGCACTATGACTCTTACCGCAAAGAGACTTTAGTCTCAGCGGAGGGTCGTGGTATGCTCTGAATCGATGGCTGGCTCCCGTACACATCACCCATTCGCTACCCCCCCCACTGTCGTGCTCTATCACGCGGAATGCGCAGATGGATTCGGCGCTGCGTGGGCGCTATGGAATCGATTCCCCACGGCCCGCTTTATTCCTGTCAAACACGGCAATCCACCTCCCACAGGGCTGGAAGGCCAACGAGTCGTCATCGTGGATTTCAGCTATGCCTGCGAAACGCTGGAACTCCTCGCCGCTCAGACTCAGGCACTCCTCGTGCTCGATCATCACATCACCGCAGAGAAAGCCCTTGCCGGCCTTCCCTATGCCTATTTCGACATGAAAAAGTCTGGCGCGGTCCTGGCATGGGAATGGGCACACGATCAGCCGACGCCGTGGCTTCTCGAGTATATTCAGGACAAAGACCTCTGGACATGGGCCCTCCCCTCCAGCCGGGAAATCAATGCGGCCGTCGCCTCCTATCCATTCGATTATCATCTGTGGAATCGCTTCAAGCAGAACGAACTGGAGCAGGAAGGGCGAGCTATCCTACGGTATGAAAACGAGCTCGTGAGCAAGCTCGCGGCGCAGGCCATGTTGATCGACTTTCATGGTGCCATCGTGCCGTCGGTCCACAGCGCGATCTTGACCAGTCAGATCGGCGAACAGCTCTCTGCGGAGCATCCGTTCTGCGTCATATGGCACGATCGCGACGGACGACGCTACTACAGCATGCGCTCGCGAGAGGACGGCACGGACGTGGGGACTATTGCGGCATCCTTCGGCGGTGGAGGCCATACGCATGCCGCGGGATTTTCAGTCGCCCTCGGAGCCGATGGCTCATTGCCGGATAACCCGGCACTCCCCCGATCAGTTGTCGACCGTCGCCGCATTCCTGGTTGATCTGGTTTGTCTTGTTATTTAGTTGGCCTTGTTTAACCAAACAAACGAAGCAAACCAAATAACGGTCGTCTCCGCTTACCGAGAGCTCTATGATTCCTCTGCACGACGACAACCCAACGGAGCTGACCCCGGTCGTCACAGTCGGCTTTATTGCGGCCTGCGTCCTCGTCTTTTTCTACCAGGCCAGCCTGCCTGTCGGCCCTGATAATACATTCGTGTTCCAGTACGGGGCGATCCCGGCCCTCCTATTCGGGGAGGCCGACCTCTCTGAAACGGCCTTACCCATTCCTGCTTACGCTACGTTGATCACGAGCATGTTCCTCCACGGTGGCTGGATGCACCTTATCGGAAATATGCTGTACCTCTGGATCTTCGGCAACAATATCGAAGACGTCATGGGACATGCAAAATTCATCGGGTTCTACCTTGCTTGCGGAATTCTGGCCGCCCTGAGCCATGCCTTGACCGATCCATCCTCAGCTATTCCCATGGTCGGAGCGAGCGGCGCCATTTCCGGCATCTTGGGCGCCTATGTGCTGCTGTTCCCGCGAGCCACCGTGCTGGTGATCATGCCGGGCCTGGGTACAACGAGGGTGGCAGCCGGCGTTGTCCTCGGCATGTGGTTCGTGATGCAACTGTTGAGCGGAGGAATGAGCATCGGCAGCACCGGCGGAGGCGTCGCCTTCTTCGCCCATATCGGAGGATTTGTGGCGGGGATGGCGTTGATTGGTCTGTTCAAACGACCGAACGTGCGCTTCTTTGCTCCGAGCCGCAGAAACCGATGGGGTGGCTAGCCCGGTTTATCTGGTTTGTCTAGTTTGTCTGGTTGAACAAAATCAACTAAATGAACAAAACAAACCAAATAAACCGTCCGGTCCTCACCCATCGAGCAACTCACGAACTTTTTCCACCAGGCCGGCCTGTCGATAGGGGCGCCTCAAGAGAAACCGCGGATTGAGTCGATGCGACACCATCGTTTCATCGTCATACCCGGACACGAAGAGCGGCTTCATCAACGGATATTGCTTCAGCAGCCGTCGGGCTAAATCACGCCCGCCAATCTCCGGCATCATCAAACCGGTCACGGTCACATGAACGGCTCCAGCATGATGCTGCGTGAGGAGCAAGGCTTCAACCGGCGAACTCGCCTCCAAGACCTGATAGCGATGACGCAACAATGTGGAGAGCGCGAGCTTACGGTCGATTTCATTCGGTTCCACCAACAGAATCGTTTCCTGGCCTTTGGCTGAGCAATTGGCTGGGATAGATGGAACAGGCGGCCGGCCCTGCCGTACAAGGGGAAGCGTCACTCGCACTACAGTGCCTTCGCCTGGCCGGCTAACGACCTCCACTTCCCCTGCGCTCTGTTTCATGATGCCATAGACCGCTGTGAGTCCAAGTCCCACATTCATTTCCTTTGTTGAAAAGAAGGGTTCGAACATGCGCGACTGCGTCTCTAGGCTCATTCCGCTTCCTGTATCCGTCACTTGAATCAGCACCTCGGAACGACGATCATGCAATGATTGCTTCGCTTCGATCCGCAAGCGACCGCCGGTTGGCATGGCATCCCTGGCATTCACCGCAAGAT
This sequence comes from Nitrospirota bacterium, assembly GCA_016219645.1. Classification (NCBI taxonomy): domain Bacteria; kingdom Pseudomonadati; phylum Nitrospirota; species Nitrospirota bacterium. The sequence goes on along the minus strand of JACRLR010000034.1, from coordinate 132,855 downwards.
GAAGCAGGACCTGTTCAAGTCCTTCACGATCAACCTCGACCTCCATCGGCGCATCGTCTACGGCCATGCTGAAATCAATGGATGCCGGGAGCAGTCCCCTCATCACTTCCTGGATCTCCTCCAGCAGGGTCCTGACCGAAAGCACCTGCCGGACTTGGCCGTCCTGGAAGCCTACGCCGGCCAATTGAGCGGTCAGGACTGCCGCCTGCTCTCCACTTCGAAATATGTCGTCGACCGCCCCATAGAGCGGGTCGTCCGACTTGAGGCGAGAGAGGGCCACTCCCGTCTGTCTCCCGATCACCGATACAAGCTTGCTCAGTTGGTCGGCGATACCCCCGGCCATCCGACCGATCGCTTCCATCTTCTGGGCCTCCTGCAATCGCTGTTCAAGGCCCTGTCGTTCCCTCTTCCCCTGCTGGACATGCTCATTCGCCCGCGAGAGCTCTCCCTTGAGACCCTTGACACGGGCATCCAACTGATCGCGCGATGCCTGCAAGGCCTGTTCGGTTTGTCTCAGAGCCTCAATATTCCCCAGCAGGAGTGTTTTTTGTTGCTGCTCGGTTCCAATCGTTTGCAGGGCGAGTCCGTAGAACGTCGCCATCACCAACAAGACCGGTAGGCCCAGCAGATGCCCGGGCGACAATGACCCGGTTTGGACGATCCCTTGATAGAGGATCATGCCATAGCCGGTACAGAGCAACAGAGACAAGGCAATGATATGGGAAATCTTGCGCACGGAGGCGGCAATGAGCATGAGGACGAAATAGGACAGATAGAGTTCAGATTGGACATTACCCGAAAGAAACATCGTCGCGGTCACGAGAACCGTATCGATCCCGATCAGTATCCCGCTGAACCAGGCTGCCTGGAGAATTGCGAGCGGGACATACCACAGGCAGAGGACCAGCGTCCCTAATCCGCCGATGATCACCAGGCATGTCGGGAGACTTGCGATCAGATCGACAGAGGACAACAACTGATATGCCAACATGACGCCGACCAGCGACTGAAGCACAACATATCGTTGCCGCGAAATCATACTGCCATGGCAGGAGTCTGCCACTGGCTCTTCCACGTGGTACTCAGAGGAGAGAGTGAGGCTACTCATCCGTATGACCTCCTGTTCGGGCGACCGAAGGCTGAAAATACAGCAAGTCTCGTACCCATACTTCAACAGGACTAAACCGCGTTTTTCCCGTGGCCTATGGCGCGAAATGGTTAAACTTCGAGTCCAGATCGCTCCAACAGGTCACAAAAGAGAACGGTGCGGGATGGCCAAGAAAGCTCACTGGTTGGACTTCCCCGGAAGCGACGACGAGGCCCGTCTGGTGCCACAGGGGAAGAATAGGCCAAACGAAAGGTTCTATGCGGATAGGGCGCGGCTATTGTGCAGGCCGTCACGAAATTGCTTCGCGCGATCGAGGGCGAGGCTGAGCGTCTCGCCAAGAAACGTAACGTGCCCCATCTTGCGACGGGGGCGAATGGCGCGTTTGCCGTAGAGGTGCAGTACTGCGCCGGGAACATCCAAGAGGTTTCGACAGCCTGTACCCTCCAGAAGCATTGTGGCGTCGTCTCCGATAAGATTTACCATGACTGCCGGGCTCAGCAGCCGCACCTCGCCAAGCGGCATGCCGGTGGTGGTACGAACCTGCTGCTCAAACTGGGAGACACTGCAGGCATCCAGTGTGTAATGGCCTGAGTTATGGGGCCTCGGGGCAACCTCGTTGATCAGCAGTTCCCGGCTTGGCAGCTGAAATAATTCGAGACAGAACACCCCAGCCCCTCCCAGCCGATCAACGACATCACGCGCAAGAGCAGCCGCCCGCTCAGCCAGGGCTGAAGATCCTGGGGCCGGCACCTTGGTGGTTCGAAGTATCCCCTCTTCATGTTCATTCTCAACCAACGGGTATGTGCAGCTCTGCCCGTCAGCTCCACGGACCACCAGGATCGAGAGTTCCCGTTCAAACGGCACCAAGGACTCCACGATCCATCGCGTGCCAGGGCGAGTAGATTCCGACAATGCTTGTTCTACCACCCGGACGTCGGACTCCTGGAGGATCCTCCATTGTCCCTTGCCATCATAACCGGCTGTTGCAGTTTTGCAGAGGGCTGGATACCCAACCTGCGAGACTGCATTCGTCAGTTGATCGGGAACAGTCAGGCCGGCGAAGGGAGGAACGGAAAATCCATTGGAGGCCAAAAAACCCTTTTGCTCGAGACGATCCTGAATCACTCTCAGAACCGCGCTGGAGGGACGAACCGGCTTCCGCTGTTCCAACACTTGACAGAGATCCGCCGGAATATTTTCCCATTCATAGGTCACAACGCTGACCAAGTCGGCAAATCGCCCAGTCAGGTCCTGGTCACTGAATGGATGGGGGAAACTGTACGTGGCAACAGGATGGGCGGGCGCACCCGGATCTGGGTCCCAGACGGCAACGGAATAGCCGAGACGGCGTGCCGCCATGGTGAACATGGCGCCCAGCTGTCCTCCGCCCAGCACGCCCAGGACAGATCCTGGCTCAATAACTACGGATTTCACGACTTGCGACTTGGACGGCTGGGACCTCTTGTTCCAGCTACCAGGCCTTTCGCTTCAGGAGATTGGAGCACGCCGTCCGTCTGTGCCCGGCGGAATAATTTCACGCGGGCGGCAATCTTCGGATACCGTCCAGCTAGAATCTGTGCCGCAAGCAAACCGGCATTCTCGGCCCCTCCGATAGCCACCGTAGCGACGGGAATCCCTTTTGGCATTTGCACGATGGAGAGGAGCGAATCGAGCCCGCGAAGATTCTCCGTCGGGATCGGAACACCAATGACCGGCAAGTGCGTCTTCGCAGCCAGCATCCCAGGAAGATGGGCTGCCCCTCCTGCACCGGCAATAATGACTTCGATCCCCCGTCCGGGAGCCTGTTCTGCATAGGCAAACAAGCGATCCGGTGTCCGGTGCGCGGAGACGACCATCCATTCGTGTGGAATCCCAAGCTCCGTCAGGATCGCAACGGCCTTTTCTAAGATTGGAAAATCGGATTTGCTTCCGCCCAACACCCCCACCAAGGGATGCGAATGATACGTCCCTCGCCGTTGTGATTGTGGTCCTCTGCTGACACGAGGCATATGTATGTGGGCCCTTTCCCACAACTCCCTGGCCGGATGCAGGCTTTCAACCGAGCCCCACCTTAGCGATTCTCTGACTCACGGTCAAGCTCACCGATGCTGGGCGAGCAGGCTTGCGGAAAAGCGAGGTAAGTTGAAACAGGCTAGGTTTGCAATTCAGCCTGGACTGTGTCGAGGAGAGTCTGCATCTCAAAGGGTTTCTGAAGCGCGCGGTGGGCCCCCAACATTTTGGCGACGTCGAGAAAACTGAGAATACCGATCATTTCACTGCTGCCGGTGATCGCGATGATTTTCACGTTCGGGAATTCCCGTCGCAACGTGGAGGTGGTCTCCAGGCCATCCTGCTCAGGCATGAGAATGTCCATAATAACCACGTCGGCCGGCGCGAGCCTATACTGTATAACAGCCTCCTTCCCATCACGTGCTTCCGTGACCTGATAGCCGGCCTGCTCCAATATTTCTCGAATCAATTGACGGAGTTGGTCTTCGTCATCGACGACAAGAACTGACGGCATCATGCCTCGGCTTTAGTGAATGCCTCTGGACCTCGGATCCTTGCGCACGGTGCATTGCTGAGAAGACGTGCAAACTGTACCATTTCCACGGGTGAGCGGGCAAACGAACAATTCGTCATCGGGAATGGTCTGTCTGGTTCATCTGGTCTCTCTGGTTGGCGGAACCGAACAGCTAGAAATACTAGACCGACGGAATAGACGAGACAGACCAGAAAGACCAGCGAGTGACGCGCAGGCGAGCAGTCAGATTTTACGTGTGACAAAGAAGGTGGCAGCTTGGGCGCGGCGTGAGATACGCAGTTTTTGGAACATGTTGGCGAGATAGTTCTTGACCGTCTTGTCGCTGAGTTGCAGTGCGGCCCCAATTTCTTTGTTGGTTAACCCTTCCGCGACCAATGCCAGCACACGCTCTTCTTGAGGAGAAAGGGGTTGTCGCTGCACCGAGCCGGCTAGAGTCGGCTGGGCTTTGATCCAATACCGCGCCCGTTGGGTGACAGCAGGATTCAGAATCGATTGCCCCTTGCAAACCGAGTGAATCGATCGAACCAGCAGGCTGGAGTCAATATTCTTGAGGATGTAGCCCTGCGCGCCAGCCAGCACGGCTGCCAAAACAGAATCATCGTCGGTAAAAGAGGTGAGAAAGATGATTCGTGTTGTGGGATACTTGGCAAGAATATCACGACAGGCTTCGATCCCCGAGCCATCAGGGAGTCGAACATCCATCAGGACGATATCCGGTCGGAGTCGATTGACTGCCCGCACCGCGGTGACTTTGGTTCCTGCTTCACCGACGACGGTAATACCGTGGTTGTTGTGCAAGACGGCTCGCAGACCGATACGAACGACTTCGTGATCGTCGACCAGAAGCAGGCGAATCGGTATGGTCTTAGCGGGGGACAAGGGCAGCCTCGTTCGGCAGGTCCACAACAACGCGTGTTCCCTCGTTGATCTTCGAAACCACGCTAAACCGCCCTCCCATTTTTTGGGCCCGGGCGGCCATATTCGTCAACCCATGCCCGGCTTGCCTGGCGACCATTGGGTTGAATCCACTGCCGTTATCGCGAATGCTCAGCCGGACACCTTGCTTCAACATCTTGAGCGACACCGTGGCCTCCTGCGCACGTCCATGCCTGATACAATTACTGACCGCCTCCTGGATGACAAGGAGCAGGTGCAGAGACTGTTCAGCCGATAGACTCCGCGTGACGTTCTCATCGACCGCGAGGCGCACACGCGTAGCGTAGGTCTGTGTCAGTGAGCCCAGCATCTGCTGCAACGCTGCCGGTAAGTTCTTCCCCTTGAGCAAGTCCGAGCCCAACCCTGCGATGAAATTCCGAATCTCGTGCATGACACGATTCAACTGATCAATAGCCTGATCAAGTGGCGCGCCGGACGTCTTGCGGATACGTGGGGGCATCTTCGATTTGGCTGATTCGAGGGCGAGGCCTACAGCAAAGAGTGACTGTAAGATGCCATCATGCAGATCTTGGCTGATCCGCTCTCGTTCCTCAACCGCGGCGCGCAGATCGCGCTCTCGTTGACGTAGCACATCTTCCATGCGCTTGCGGTCGGTGATATCCTCGCACGTCACCAGCACGATGGTCTCTCCGGTAGAAGATTGCCCTACACGGGTCATTTCCCGAACCCACATGGTATGCCCGTCTTTCCGCACTTTCCGAAATTCCCATTCTCTGACAGTGCCCGGAGTCTCGAGACACTCCGTCAGCTTAGCTGCAACCATTTTCTTATCGTCTTCATGGAACATGTCGAGTACCGAGCGCCCGATAATTTCTTCCACTTGGTATCCAAGTTGATCCGCTCCGAATCGGTTGACGGAGCGCACCGTCCCATCTGGCGTCAACGTAAAGTACATGGTCGGAGTTTCGTCGTACAGCGACCGATACCGTTCTTCGCTCTGGCGCAGTGCTATTTCCGCCCGCTTGCGCTCTCCGATATCCCGCATGATGGCGCAGCCGTATTGTCTCCCCTCGTAGTCCAGACAGGTCACGGTGACTTCCGTGTCCAGAACCCGTCCGGTTCTCGACCAATGTTTCGACTCGAACGTCATGGACCCTTTCCGCTTCAATTCTTCCCAATGGGCCGGCCAGAGTTCCTGAGGAAAATTCGGGTCGATGTCGTGCACCGTCATGGTCGTCAGTTCGTCGCGGGTGTATTCCAGCATACGGCAAGTCGCGTCGTTGACGTTCAGAATCCTGGCATCTGAGTCGATCCACAGGAACCCCTCGACTGCATGGTCGACAGAGGATTGAGTCAGTTTGAGGGCCCCCTGCATCTGCCGTAGCGCCGTCATATCTTCGTTAAGCACGATCGCGCCAAGAATGTTGCCGCCTGGGTCCTGGACCGGAACGGTCGTGTTGCGAATGGTCTTTATTCTTCCATCGAGGCATTCGAGATCAAGGGTTTCGTTCAGTGAAGGAATTCCTTTTGTCAGCGATTGGCTCAAGGCCCAGCGATGGAATGCGTCCGATGATCCGACCGTCTCCCACCATCCAGAATTATCATCGGTTGTCTCGATCCCGACTTGTTTGATGTCGGTCCAGATCTGCTTGGCGGCGGGATTGGAAAGGACCGGCTGGCCTGATTGATCGGTAAACCAGACACCTACCGGCAGCGCATCGAGCACCGTGCGCAGTTGCTGCTCGCTGCGAATCAGCGCCTCTTCCGCCTGCTTGCGATCGGTGATGACTTCCGTGAACATGATAATTCCACCGATCGAGCCCGATTCATCAACCCAAGGGCGAACTTCCCAGCGAAGCCAGTCTTCTTTCCCATCTTCTCGGCAAAATCGATCCTCGTCATTCCGTACGATCTCGCCCGCCAAACACCGACGATGAATAGCCTGCCAATGTTCCATCTTTCTGATTTCGGGAAATACGTCGTAATGGTGAAGGCCGATGATATCGCGGTCCCCCAGCCGGTAATCCTGACACCACCGCTTGCTCGCCACAACATACTTAAGATTTTCGTCCAACATAGCGACCGCTGCGGGGGTATGTTCGACGAACGATTGCAGAAGCGCCCTGTTCTGGCGGAGCGATTCCTCCGCCCGCTTACGCTCGATCGCGATGCACGCGAGTTGCGTCGCCCATTCGATGAGCTGCAAATCAGCGCGGGTCGGCTGCTTCGGTTCGTCATAGTACACCGCGAACGTACCCAAAACTGTGCCGCCGGAGGATATCACGGGCGTGGACCAGCATGCCCGGAAGCCGTGGCGAAGGGCGAGGTCGCGGAAATCGGCCCATAGCGGATCGTGAGCGATATCCGACACGATAACCTGTTGTCGCATGAAGGCTGCCGTTCCGCAGGAGCCGACGGTCGGGCCAATCGCCACACCGTCGATCGCACGGACATACTCCTCAGGAAGACTGGGCGCGGCGCCATGGCGCAAGTGAAGTCCGTTACGATCGAGGAGCAGAAGGGAGCAGTGCGCCTTCCTTGAAAGCTCCTCGATCACTCGACACATCAGCGTCAAAACCTCTTGCAGAGGAGCATCTGTGACCATCATTTCCAAGACGCGCTTCTCTGCGGCTAAGAGATGTTCATTGGCCTTGCGGTCGGTGATGTCTTGGCATGAGCCGGACATGCGACGAGGCTCTCCCTGTTCATCCCACATCGCCTGCCCACGCCCCCGAATCCAGCGATAGTCGCCTTGATTGGTGCGCAGCCGGTATTCGACATCGTACGGGACTCGGTGGTCGATATGCGCAGTCAGCTGGCCGAACACACGATCCCTGTCATCGGAATGAAGTCTTACCACCCATTGCTCGAGAGTCTCGAAAGGTTCTGACGCTTCCAAGCCCAGCAATTCCCGGACTCGTGGAGACCACCAGATCGGTGTCTGCGGTGCATACCAGGGCTCACCGGGAAGCCGATGGGCATCCCAGAGGATATCGCTGGATCCCTCTACAGCCAGCGCGAAACGTTCTTCACTCACACGCAGGGCTTCCTCGATACGCTTGCGGTCGGTGATATCGAGGAAGCTCCAGACCCGGCCGACGATCTCTCCACCAAGGAGGTGTGGACGCGAATAGCGCTCAAACACCCGTCCATCCTTAAATAGCAGCATGTCGACACTTTCCTGCTCCGGATGCGCATACAACTCCCGCACCTTGGACAGGAAGGCCTCAGGCTCCTGGAGCTGTTCCAGTACGAAGGCCAGCAGGGCTTTGTCCTCACGGCGATCCGCGAGGTTTTGAGGAATCCGCCACAGCTCCAAAAACCGCTGGCTCATACTGGTCACCTTGCCCTGACGGTCTATGACTAGCAGACCCTCTTCGATGGAATCAGTCGTGGCCTCAAGAAGCGAATTCGCCCGTTTTTTCTCAGACACATCCCGCCCGACCCCGGTGATGCCAATGATCTGGCCCTGCGGATCTTTGAGCGCGGCGCCGGTCCAGTGATAGGGGATGGTCCGGCTGTCTTTGGTGAGCAATAGACCTTCAAGTTCGGCATACCCTTCCGTGAAGGCCCGTTGAATCGCCGCCGCCGTGCGAGTCTGTTCTTCCTGAGGAACAAAGGCCAATGCGGGCTTATTCAACAATTCCTCCTGGCTGTACCCCGTGACATCCACGACACGACGATTCCATTTCACCATGTTGCCTTGGATGTCGAGGGTGAACATGATGTCAGGAACGGTTTCTACCACATTGCGTAAATCGGCCAGGGCCTGGATACGTTCCTGCTCGGCTCGCCTTCTCTCGAACTCCATCGCAACCCGCGGGGCCAAGACTCCCAACAGGGATTGCAGATCGTCGCTCTGTTGCAGCGGCTTTGTATCCATTACGGCGAGCAAGCCAACGACTGCACCGCCCTTCGTCCGGAGCGGCACCGCGCAATAGCTCTGAGCCCCGAGATCTGCCAAACGTTGGAATTGAGGAAACGTTGCCTGGACATCCCGGTCGAAACAGGCAACGGTCTCTGTCAGCGCCGTGGCGCAAGGAGTATCGGCCAGGTCATATTCGAAGTTGTGGGCGAGGGCGCCTCCAGCCGAGACCGCAATGGTGCGGATCTCTTTAGGCTGGCCTTCATTCACGATCCCAATGAGCGCATATTGTACATGCAACGTCGAGGTCAAGTGCCTGACAAGTGACGTGAAGAACTCATCCCCGGTTTCGGCTGCTATACCCTCGACGATGGCACGTAAGCGATGTGATTGCTCGCGGAAATTCTGTATCGTCTCTTCAGGCTGATGACGTTCGGGGCTCAGCGATTGGTCTCGCTCGGCAAGTGCGCGCGTCAAATCTGCCACCTGCAACCGCAGGGCTTCAAGTTCCGACAGATGATCGATACAGCTCATGTGCAACTCCTTGCCACGTGCAACGGCCACGTGAGATGACTGCGTAGTTCGAAAAGGCGGCGAGATCGAGGATAGATCCTCGCATGATGCCGTGAGGATTCACAAAGCTGCTGAACCGGGAGGGAGCGCTGACGCGCCATCATGTGCCAGGGGCCTGTTTAAGGGGGAAAGGGAACGAGCCTGTTGAATTTGGTGCCGAAGGCGGGACTTGAACCCGCACGGCTTGCGCCACACGCCCCTCAAACGTGCGTGTCTGCCATTTCACCACTTCGGCGACCTCTTCCGTAGCGTATCTCGTGAAGCGTCGTTCATCTCCGGATTCAGACGTTTCACGCCTCACGAACGACGCGTGACAGCCAGAGGGAGCCGCATTATAGAAGTGGGGTAAAATCCTTGTCAATCAATGGAGGGTCCAGTAGAATCGGACGGCTCATACTCACCGGGACCCCCAACAACGTGCAGAGTCGCCACATTTTGACATCCGCGCTTCTCGATGATGTCGCTGAACGACGGACACAGGGGTCCGTCGCAGCACTGTTCGACGTCGACAATACGCTCCTGCCGGGAGAGGCCAGCGAGATAGGATTCTTCCGGTTTCTCTGGCGACGTGGTTTGGTGGGATGGAGTGAGTTGACCCGGAGTGCGGCCTGGCTGGCGGGGCACGTACCTCCCTTCTCCCTGCACCCGCTCCGGGAACGAAAAGTGTATTTGACCGGCAAGCGTCCCGCAGATATTGAATCCTATGCGCGGGAGTTCTGTCAGGTTGAGATGCTCGGCAAGTTGTCGCTCCAGGGTCGCGCGAGACTAGAGGAACATCGACAGGCCGGTCACCAGCTAGTTCTTGTGACTGGCGCGCCTGATTTTTTAGTGGGTCCACTTGCAGAGTTTTTGGGCGTGTCCACAGTTTTCTCGGCCAAGCCGGAGCAACGGGACGGAGTCTATACCGGTGCATTGATTCCCCCGTTCCCCTATGGGCGCGGCAAGCGTGAGCTGATCCTCGCCCATGCCAAGGAGATGAATCTCGACCTAACACAGTCCTACGCCTATGGCGACAGCCCGGGCGATCGCGACATTCTTGAATTGGTCGGGTACCCCCTCGTAATCAACCCGATCCGGGGAATGGCTCGCACGGCGCAACAACAAGGCTGGTCTGTCACAATATGGAAATAACGCCGTGACTCGTTCATTGCCAACCGGTTTTCCGGTCATACAGTTTCCATGGCTCTCCGGCTTGCGTCTTACGCTTCACGCTTCACGCTTCACGTCTTGATGTATGCGCATTACCGAGATCTTCCATAGCATTCAAGGTGAGTCGAGTTACGCAGGACAGCCTTGTGTGTTTGTACGACTGACCGGCTGCCCGCTCCGCTGCACCTGGTGCGATACAGACTTTGCCTTCTACGGAGGGGAAGAACGCTCGATCGATGAGGTCCTGGCACAGGTGCGGGACTATGGGTGCCCTCTCGTGGAGGTCACAGGAGGGGAACCGCTTGTGCAGCCTGAGTGCTTCCCGTTCATGGCCAGACTCTGTGATGCAGGCTACAGGGTCCTCCTTGAAACCAGCGGCGCCGTGGATATTGCGCCGGTCGATCCGCGCGTGCATGTCATTCTGGATGTAAAGTGTCCAGGGAGCGGGATGACAGATCGAATGCACTGGCCGAATCTGTCTCATTTGGCAGTCAAAGACGAGGCGAAATTTGTCCTGGCCGACCGAGCTGACTACAACTGGGCACGCGAGATTATTGTTCAGTATGATTTAGCCACCCGTAGTAGGGTCCTCTTTAGTCCGGTTTTCTCCAAGCTCGATGTGCGTGAGCTGGCAGAGTGGATCCTGGCCGATAAGCTCCCGGTGCGATTCCAGATACAGTTGCATAAATATATCTGGGCACCCGACATGCGAGGGGTGTGAATTGTGAGCGAGAAAGGCAACCTGTGCGCGACAGGCGCGACTCGCAAATAACGAGCGACGAAAACGAAGGAGCAGTGTGAAGATCATGCAAGTCACAGTACAGGTTGAGCGAGCGGAAACCGCAGCTGCCGAGGCACTGGTACTCACTCACTGTGAAGGAGAGGGATTGGCCAAACAGGATGCAGCCCCGCTTGACCGGGCCCTCGGAGGTTCGTTGAGCAAGCTGATGCAATCCAAAGAATTTGAAGGCAAGGCCAACGACGTCTTGCTGTATCACACGCACAACAAAGTACCGGCGAAACGGTTGGTGCTGGCCGGGCTGGGCAAGAAAAAGGAAGTCACGCTAGAAAAGATCCGGCAAGCAATGGGTTCAGCCGTGAAGCGCGTCCGCCAGGCGAAGGTCGGAGCCTATTCGGTGCTACTACCGACGGTGGCACCCCCCGGAATGTCATGGGTCGGGGTGGCGCAAGCGATGGTTGAAGGAGCGATCCTCGGCAGTTACCAATTTACTGTCTATCGAAGCGAGGTTGCATCCGGGCAAGACGTGGCGGAGATGAGGATTATCATCCCAAACAAGGGGTTGTTGCAGCAGGTGACCGAGGGAATCAGGCGCGGCGTCGCCACAGCAGAAGCCACCGCCTTTGTCCGGGACCTTTGTAATCATCCCTCCAACGTCCTGACCCCCGCGAAAGTCGCCGAAGAAGCAAAATCCATTGCCAAGGCTGAGAAAATCACGATCAAGATTCTCGAGCAGAACGAGATGGAGCGCTTGGGGATGGGTGCGCTGCTCGGCGTAGCGCGCGGGAGCCAGGAACCGCCTAAGTTCATCATCCTTGAATACAACGGAGCCAAGAAAAAAGATGAGCGCCCGGTGGTGCTCGTCGGGAAAACAATCACCTTCGATACAGGTGGGATTTCGCTGAAACCTGCCGAGAATATGGAACATATGAAGGCCGATATGACGGGAGGGGCCGAGGTCCTGGCTTCGATCCGTGCGGCAGCCCGACTCAAGCTTCCGTTGCGCCTCATCAGTATCCTGCCCGTAGCGGAAAACATGCCTGGTGGCCGAGCCATGAAGCCGGGCGATATCGTAAGGACGCTGTCGGGAAAGACCGTTGAAGTACAGAACACAGATGCAGAAGGCCGGCTCATCCTGGCCGACGGCCTCGCCTATGCAATGCGGTATAAGCCTGCAGCCCTGATCGACATTGCAACGCTCACAGGAGCCTGCGTCGTAGCGCTCGGCCAGTTCGCGATTGGAATGTTTGGGACTGATCAGAAGCTCAAAGAGCAGATCAGAAAGTCGGGACAAAAGGCCGGTGAACGGGTGTGGGAGATGCCCTTGTGGGAGGAATATTTCGAACAACTCAAGAGCGATGTCGCCGATATGCGCAACATCGGTGGTCGTGGCGGCGGCATGATCACCGCTGCGCTCTTTCTGAGCAAGTTCGTGGGGGACTGCCCATGGGTACACATCGATATCGCCAGCACGGATTGGAGTGAGCGGGAACGGGCTTACATTCCAAAGGGCCCCACAGGGATCGGCACCAGGTTACTGGTGCAATACCTGATCGATCGAAGTATCTAGTGCAGTGCGCCAGAAATAGCCTTACACACCGTTCGTGCTGAGCCTGTCGAAGCACGAACGGAATATATCAAGAAGCGTTAGACCCACTGCCTTAGCAGGCTGTTCAGAAAGGCCGTCCGGCAAGGCCGCAGGCGAGTCGAAACCGGAGGCGTACCCTCCGGGGTACGTTGAGGATTTCGATGAGCCGAGAACGAAGCTGGCGGACTTTATCAACAGCATGTTAGAAGGATTTCATGACCTCACGCGATAAGATCGGACAGCTCTTCATGGTCGGGTTTCTGGGCACATCGGTCACGCCCGATCTGGCCTCTTTCATCAAAGAGTACAAGCCGGGCGGTGTGATTCTATTCTCGCGGAACCTTGAATCCGTCGAACAGATGGTCGACCTGACCAATGATTTACAAGCCTGTAGCCCCCATTCGCCTCTCGTAATCTCAATCGACCAAGAGGGTGGCCGGGTCTCCCGTCTGCCGAAGGGCTTTACGATTTTCCCTCCCTGTGGCCTGTTGGGCCGTTGCAACTCGGCCGAATTGGCCTACTCCGCCGCGGCCACCATTGCCAAAGAACTGAGGGCGGTTGGCGTGAATATGAATATGGCGCCGGTACTCGACGTGAACAGCAACCCGGACAATCCGGTCATCGGCGATCGTTCGTTCGGCGCGACCCCGGATGTCGTCTGTGAGATGGGGTCGGCAACGGTGGCGGGGCTGCAAGAAAACAAAGTCGCGGCTTGTGGGAAACATTTTCCCGGTCACGGTGATACGAGCACTGACTCTCACAAAGAACTTCCTGTGGTCGAGGCACAGCGGGAACGATTGGAGGCTGTCGAATTTCCACCCTTCCGCCGGGCCGTCAAGCAGGGCGTCGCGTCAATGATGACCGCGCACGTGCTGTATCAGGCTCTCGATCCTGAATTGCCGGCTACCCTCTCGCCGGCCATCATTACGGATTTCTTGCGCCGGGAACTGCAGTATGACGGAGTGGTGTTGACGGATGACTTGGAAATGCACGCGATCATCGACCATTATGGCGTGGAAGATGCGGCGATTCGTGCGGTGCTGGTCGGCTGCGATGTTTTATTGATTTGTCAGGACAGGAACCGGGAAATCGCCGCGTTCGAAGCCGTGGAGAAGGCGGCGGCATCAGGCTCGATTTCCATCGAGCGCTTAGACCAGTCGGTGGCTCGAATCGCCAGGCTGAAAGACCGGTTTGTAAAACCCTATAGGCCGGTGACGATTTCGGATGCCAAGCTCGTTGTGGGATGTCGAACCCATCAAGCGCTGTTGCACACGATCGAACAGGCTCGGACACGGATATCTCACCCCCAATATTCATAAGCGCCTCTGCTGCCTCACCGGTCCGCCGCTACGAAAACTTTCGCGCCCGTCGCTCGTGAAGCGTGGAGCGCAGGGACCACGGCCTAGGAGTCAACCGTCCAGCAGGGTGTTGACAAACTACTTGAGCAGAACGGTCACGCAAGGTCTGGATACTCGCAGACCCGTTCAGAAGCCATCGCAGGCTGTTCAGAAAGGCCGTCCAGCAAGGCCGCAGCAAGCGACGAGGCGAGGCGCGTACTCTCTGTAGTACGTTGAGCCTCTGAGCGCGGCGAGAACGCCGCTGGCGGACTTTATCAACAGCCTGCTAGCAGGCTATGGGAGAATTGCACCACTTTTCACAGTCCGTTCTGCTATATTGCACAAGGCTAAGCAGGCTGGGCCAGGACAGCAAGAGTAGGATCACGCCCACGGGCGGGAAAATGGTCGCGAGTAACTGGGTGAGACGAAGGCTGTTCGATGGAAACCGCAAAACGGGATGTGCTTCTTGGGACGATCACCTGGTGGGGCTTCCATGGTCTCCTGGTGTGGTTGGGAATTTCACATTTTTTGAATGCGCAGGGCACCTCAGGTCAACTGTTGGTGTCAGACCTGTTTGCCGGCATCCTCATAGGAGCCTGCATACTATCTCTCCTCCGATTGACTGCAGGACGTGTTTTACTTCGTGCAGCTGGGCTGGTAGGGATTGCGCTCGCCCTGCTCCCTATGTGGCAGGGAAAGTTTGAATGGGGCAGCCTGACCGATATCGCGATCTGGGCCTATACATTTTTTTCCTTCGGGCCCATGAGCTGGCGTCATGCCCTCTATACGCCGCTGGGCGTCTTCGAGAAGATGAAGACAGAGACGGAGAAACAGTAGCGTAACCCCCTTTCTTGCCCGCTCGCGGCTGTGAAAACACTCTGTCACCCTACTTCAGAAAGTAGCTGACGCAGACTCCTTCAGCATCCTGCTAGGTTTTGGCCTTCCCGTTATCCAGATGCCGGTGTTGCCAGTCCAGCCAGGCATGTCCAAGTTCGTGGGCAAGAATATAGCGTCGTCTGGTCACAGGCAAACGCTTGCGAAGATAGATCGTTTTTGTGGCGTCGTCCCAGATCCCGTCGGCATTCGGGTCTCGACTGTCCATATCGCTATCGGAAAGTTGGCGCACCGAGATTCGATAGCCGAACGGAAAGACGACTCGTGAAGGCATGCGCAACATACCAGCTACTCCTAAACTTAGCTGTTAATCGTATCACAAAGTGCTTCCCGACTTCACGGGGGATGTGTTAAGGAAGATCAATGGGTTATAACGATTTTTTGCTCAAAATATGTGGGCCTTCAGGAGTATACTAAACAGGTAGCGAGGCAGATCATGTATCGTGTCCTTGTGCTTGGCGCGGGAAAGATCGGCTCTCTGGTCGCATGCCTCTTATCGGAAAGCGGAGACTACGACGTCAGTCTGGGCGATATCAGCCTCGACGCCTCAAAACGGCTTGTCGAAGACCTCGGTCTCTCGCGAGTGACCCCCCTCCTTCTGGATGTCCGGCATCCTGATTCCATGAGCGCTTATCTGACGTCGCATCGATTTGATGCAGTCCTTTCAAACCTCCCCTATTTCTGTAACCCCGTCGTGGCCGGATTGGCTCGCGAACACCGGCTTCACTATTTTGACCTGACAGAGGATGTCGAGGTCACCAATCAGGTCAAAGTCTTGGGCGCCGACTCACCGCAAGCCTTTGTGCCGCAATGCGGTCTGGCTCCCGGGTTCATCAGTATCGTGGCACATGACCTCATCACTCATTTCGACCAGGTTGATACGGTCAAGATGCGGGTGGGAGCCTTGCCGGTTCATCCCAGCAATGCGCTCAAGTATTCGCTGACCTGGTCCACCGATGGGCTGATCAACGAGTACGGCAACCTCTGTTATGGGATCGAAGAGGGGGAAAAGGTTCCACTCCTGCCTCTCGAAGGGTATGAGACGATCGAGGTGGACGGACTCCTGTACGAAGCGTTTAACACGTCGGGAGGATTGGGAACGTTGGCCGATACCTATGCGGGAAAAGTCCGGACTATGAACTACAAGACGTTACGATATCCGGGGCATTGCGAGAAAATCCACCTGTTGATGAAGGATCTCAAGCTGAATGAGGACCGTGAGACACTCAAACGAATCCTCGAACGGGCGATCCCCCAGACGCTCCAAGATGTCGTGCTGATCTATGCCTCCGTCATGGGGAAGCGGGAAGGTGCCTTGTTCGAGGAGAACTACGTGAAGAAGATCTATCCCCAATGCATTAAGAGGAAACTGTGGTCCGCCATACAGATGACGACTGCCTCGAGTTTTTGTGCGGTCGTGGACCTCGTGCTCGCGACGCCCGGGCAGTATCGGGGATTCGTGACTCAAGAATCATTTCCATTACAAGACCTGCTCAATAACCGGTTTGGAGCCTGCTACCGATGATGACGACCTTGGACATTCTGAAGGGACTGGGTTTGAGTGCCATCAACGCGGGTGGCAGCACTGGTGCCCACTGGTGGGCATCTGGTGAGACCACCTCGCAATTGGCATCCGTGAATCCGGCAACCGGCGAGACGATTGCACAGATTCGAGCCTGTTCAGCCGATGACTACGAACATATTGTACGGGAGTCCATCTCAGCATTTCAGCAATGGCGGCTCGTCCCGGCTCCCAAGCGGGGAGAACTCGTCCGGTTGATCGGCGCGTCGTTGCGGCAGCATAAAGATTTGCTTGGCTCGCTGGTATCCCTCGAAGTCGGCAAGATCAAGGCAGAGGGGGACGGCGAGGTGCAGGAAATGATCGATATGGCGGACTTTGCCGTGGGCCAGTCGCGCATGTTGTATGGAACAACGATGCACTCTGAGCGAGCGCAGCATCGGATGTCGGAACAATGGCATCCGCTCGGACCGGTCGGCGTGATCACCGCCTTCAACTTTCCCGTCGCCGTGTGGGCCTGGAATGCCTTCCTGGCTGCGATCGCCGGAGACACAGTGGTATGGAAGCCCTCGCCAAAAGCGCCACTCTGCGCGATCGCGGTGCAGCACCTCTGCAACCGAGTCATGGAGCAGCAGGGCTACCGAGGGATCTTCTCCCTGATCGTGACGGCCGAGAAGAGCATCGCGGAGACATTGGTCCGGGATACCCGGTTTCCGTTGATCTCCTTCACCGGGTCCGTACCGGTTGGACGAGTTGTGGCCTCGACCGTCGCGCAAAGGCTGGGGCGAACACTCTTGGAATTGAGCGGAAACAACGCCATCATTGTGGATAAGTCGGCTGATCTCTCCTTGGCGATTCGCGCCATCGTGTTCGGCGCGGTCGGCACTGCCGGTCAACGTTGCACGACGACCAGACGACTGTTCGTCCATGCGTCTCGTTACGACGAGGTGGTTGCCCAGCTGGTCTCCGCCTACAAGCAGATCCGCATCGGCAATCCACTGGAGTCTGGCGTACTCATGGGTCCTCTGATCGATCGCACCGCGGTCGAGGCCTATCGGAAGGCTCTCGAGGAGGCGAAGCAGGCCGGAGGGAAAGTCCTCTACGGTGGGCGGATCTTGGATCAGCCTGGCTATTTCGTGGAACCGGCCATTGTGAAAGCGGAGAACCATTGGCCCGTCGTCCAGCGCGAAACCTTTGCACCGATTCTCTATGTCATGCCTTTTGAGGCACTTGAGGACGCCATCGCGTTACAGAACGGGGTGCTTCAAGGCTTGTCTTCTGCAATTTTCACGGCAGACCTGCGAAGCAGCGAGCGGTTTACTTCCGTCGCCGGCAGCGACTGCGGGATTGCCAATGTAAATATCGGGACGTCAGGGGCGGAAATCGGCGGGGCCTTTGGCGGGGAAAAGGAAACAGGAGGCGGACGCGAAGCTGGCTCGGATGCCTGGAAAGCCTATATGAGGCGGCAGACCAACACGACCAACTGGGGTGACGATTTGCCGTTGGCGCAGGGCATCCAATTCGGCTCTTAGCAGAATCCGAAAAGTCCGCCAGCAGAAGAAGGGAACGGCCAGGTGCCCTTCTTGCTCGCAGAACACGCACGATGAAACAGTGCTCGCTTGGATCAAGGGCGCGTCTTTGCGCGCTCGGGGTGGGCGGGTGAAAACGTTGCGCGCAGTAAAGAGCAGCCTCGGCCAGTCCCTTTAAGCAAAACGATAAGGAGTCGGAAGGCGGCCTTTTTGAGCACCCGGCACAATGTCTCCTATTACCCCTGACCTGATCGGTAAGTAACCGATACCTTGCACTCGTAGGAAAGGAGCCACACCATGGACCAAGGAGCCAAACTTGATGCGCTGCTCGCGAGAATGATTGAGGACTATGTGTCGAAGAATCGGGCGGCCAAGGTGCTTCGGAGATTGCTGGATGAGGCGGGAGTCGGCTTCTACCCCGTCGCAGACCACGTGACGCTACGGACCATGGATATTGACCGGCGTGCGGAGGAATTCACAAAGCTCGGATATGCGTACAGTGAAACGATCGAGTATGAAGACTGGTATGCGAAGGTCTATAGGAAAGTCGGCTATCCCGCGCTCTTTGTGGATCAAGCCTATTCCGATGCTCGAGGCCGTACCAGCATCATCCCTGGTTGGGTCAAGACTTTCGGCGATCACGTATTCCACCATGTGGCGGTGCGTGTGGAAGACATCGAGCAGGCAATGGAACGGTTAAAAGCACAGGGCGTGATCTTCGCCGGTCAGATCGTTGGCGCTCGCGGTGGCCAGCTACGCCAAATCTTCACGGTGCCGGAAATGGTCGACTGTCAGCCTTTTTCCGTATTAGAACTCGCGGAGCGCCATCGCGGATACCAGGGCTTCTCTCCACCTCAAGCAGACAGCCTGATGAAGTCGACGGTGGTCCGATAAATGGGTTTCCCCCTCCGTCTCCCCCCGATGATCACGACGACTTCATGGCGCTCCTGAAGAGTCTAATCAGGTAGCCGATCCTCAACTGTCCCAGACTCCGGAGAAATTACCGGTCATTCGGTCAACCATAGTCGGCCCTGGCCAAACCGTTACCTGTTCTCGACCGAGAGATAAATTTTGACCTTCCCATCCTTCTTCGTGTCGATGAAGTAGAGAGTAATCGCTGAATGACTACCGGGTTTCGATGCAGAGAATTTATCTGTTTTGGTGTAGACCTCCGTTTCAGAGTCCACATCGAGGTCCGTTCCGATCCAACCTTCAGGCAGGCTGCTCCGCAAGCGATTTACGATGTCCACAACCGCCTTGTCTGCTTCCGATCTATCGGGAAATCTGAATTGACAACTCCATCTCGCTCCACTCGACCCGTCCATGTCCCTCACCACACACTGTTTCGCACCAGAGAAGGCCACTGTTGACTGCCAGGTTGTCCCAATCGCTGCTTCGACAGCTTTATGACCAGTTCGCAACGCTGTAAAGTCTCCAGCTGATGCCTCGAGTACGGATTGAACCACGGCACGGTCATCTGTTCCAGCCGAGCTATCCGTGACATGGAGATTATCGGGCGGGCAACCGGTGCCTTTGCATGTCATCCGATACAGCGTCTTGGTCCACTTGAGCCTTGAACGAAAGGCTTCGTACCCGACCTCGTATTGTCCCTCAGCTTCTTCTGATGCTCTTGCGTTGACATAAGGGCTTCCAATCCAGAGAAAGACCATATCTTCGAATGGGAAAGGGTCATTTACGGTGAGCATCAGGTCGCCGGAGCTCGTATCGTAGCCCACGATAAGGGCCATATGTTGACGAATCCCATCGACCTTGAACCCCCTCGGTGACAGCCCGACAATAATAGGGCGGCCTTCATCGAGCTCCTGTTTTACTTCCTCCTCGGAAAGGATCCCGTCCTTCACTTGAACGCTCAAGGCGATGTTTTTGGCCTTCCCAGCCTCTGTCGCCAATGCAGGGTACTGCTCCAACAGATTTACTACGGAAGCTTCATCTACCGCGGAGAGCCCACAGTCCACGCAATTGGGCATCTCGGTGCAGAGTTTTCTACTCTGGACGATCCCACACTGATAGTCTGCACGATGGAGAGCCGGAATATCATAGTATTTGAAGACCATCTCTCCCACGGCTGCCCAACACCAACTCGGCCGTTCCTGAAACAACGGAGGAATATGGAGCTGAACTTCCGCTGCCATCGCAAGATGGCCCGGTACCAACAGGACAACCGACAGCCAGACTCCGACCATCATCCTACTTTTCACTGATTACCTCTGCTGCGTGCTGGATATGTCTTGAGCAAGCGCGGACCCTTCTTCAACTACGCCCATCGACCCAAGTTCCTTGCCCGCTTGTCCTCTTCGCCACCCGATACGGAGAGATTGTACAATATTTCGTGGTCTTGGAGGGAACCCCAAAGAATACGACAGAGTACCGTACAGGGGGCAGTAGGGGCGAATCAAGAGGGCATGGGAGCCGCGCGGGGCAGTTCATTACGCAGTCTTGCAGACAGAGCCAGCGCGCAGTAGGTTGTGAGGAGGGGGCCTTAACAGAAAAATGAAGTCCCGGATGACCGGTCGAGTCGAATGGGGCTACCACAGAGGTGTCCGACCCCAAGAGCGTTGAGGATGCTGAGTGGCGCAGGGATTACTCGGGGGGGGGGGGGATACTATGAACAATCTAGCGAGCACGAGATTGTCATGCCAGGTCAGATGGAGTGTTCTAACCGTACTCTGTTTGCTCGGCGCTGCCGGCTGCGCACCGTCTTCTGTCGAGACGATCGAAATGACCTCTTTCGATCCATCGCATGATCAGGCGGCAATTGTCGGCTACTACCGAGAACAGGCCATGGATCTGCGTGAAAAGGCCGCCGGATATGCCGAGAGCACGCTCCGGTACGAGCATCTTTTCGGCCCCCAATCGGACTGGGTCAGCGGAGCCCGGGCGCTCTCCCAGTACTATGCCGAATCGGCTCAGGAGCTTGAACGTCTGGCTGAAGCCCATGCGAAGATTGCTCAGCCGGGGCTGCAGAAACGCTGATGCCCGATGAAAGGCTGTAATAATTAGGAATAGCCGGCTGTCACTTACCAATAGGAGGACCTATGAAGCGCTTAACTCTGTATCACGTAGTCGCCCTGGCGATACCGATTCTGTTATTAATGGGCGGGTGTGGGAGAACCATCGATCCGGGAATGCGAGGTCTCCGCTGGTCCCCCATGTCGGGGGGACTCGAGAAGGAGTCGCTCAAGAACGGGTTCTACTTCCGCGCGCCCTGGAACGATGTGTTTGAGTATGATGTCCGCTATCAGAGTTTTACTGAAAAGATCGATGCCTTGACTGCCGACGACCTCTCAGTGAGCTTGCATGTGGCGATCACGATGAGCCCGATTCCCGATGAAATTTATTTTCTCGCTCAAGAGGTGGGGCACAATTGGTATCAGCAGCTCGTCAGGCCTCAATTCCTGTCGGCAGTGAGGGGTGTGGTCGCCCAATATGCGATGGTCACGCTCCCGGAACGGAGCAGCGAAATCGGGAACAAGATCGAAGCGGTGATGGTCGAGTCACTCAAAGGCCGGCATCTGAACATCTACAGCGTGGCCTTGTCCGAAATCGAGTTTTCAAAAATGGTGTTGCAAGCCATCGAGAATAAACAGGCAAAAGAGCAGGAAAAGGAACAAAAGGAATTTGAGCTGATCATTGCGGAACGTAATGCGGAAATTGCCAGGATCCAGGCTAAAGGAGAGGGGGATTCCCTGCGCATTCGCGCCGAGGGCGAAAGCGAAAGCCTGCGCATCCGGGCCAAGGGTCAGTCCCAGGCGCAAGAGATCATTACGAAAACGCTCACGCCGGATTATCTCAAATACAAATTGTACGACAGCCCCAACTCCAAGATGGTCATTGTGCCGGATAAGTCTAACGTGCCGATCATTGTGAATCCGGGGTCAGAGCAAACACGCTGAGCGCTGGAATCGGAATCAAACCGCCCTCCACAGTCGCCGGGCGGGGAAAAGTCTCTTGATCATGCCCGTGATGACGGTTTCAGATCAGCACAAGAAGGGGCCGGAAGAGCGGCCATTTGCGCCTCCGCCGGCGCACATGGCGACTCTCTCCCTAATCGCACTCCTTGAACTTCGTGTCCTGACAGCGCCGCGCCATCTCCTGAGCCTTCTCAATCTGCGCGGCTGTCATATGTGACGCGACATAGTCCCGACGCTTTAGGGCTGCCTTCCCATCATCACCATTCAACGCTGCCGCAGCGATACTGGACCACATGTGAGCAAGAATGAAGTCCTGCCTGGCGCCCCGTCCCCTCTCATACATCAGGCCAAGGTAGTTCTGTGCCGCTGCGTCTCCCTGCTCCGCTGCCCTATGAAACCACTTGAGCGCCGCCTGGTAGTCCTGTGGCACCCCCTGTCCCTTGGCATACATCATTCCCAGAGTGAATTGCGCCGATGGGGTTCCTTGCTCTGCAAAGGGGCGGAAAAGTCTTGCCGCCTTCGTATAGTCACCACGCTCATACGCAAATTCAGCATCCTCAAGGGAAGCTGCTGATGCGATTGTCGCACAGGCCAGGGCCAAAAAGACTGCGAGGCTAAAATACCGCATCTTCGATTTACCTCTCAACCGTACCAACGGCACCGGGAGCTGAGGTCAGGGAGCCGTAATACTATAAAGCCAATTATTCTGCTTCCGCTACTCCCTTGTGCCACGCAAGATTGGTCTGTCTAGGAACCCCGCTCGCCATATGCCGGCCGTCCCTGCCACCAGGATCTATCCTCTTGTCGGATCGTCTTCAGCCGCGTCCACGTCTTGTCAACAAGTGCTTGAACTCTTCTGGAATGGGCATGGATCTAAAAGGAGGCACATGCGCCCCACCGGTATTTCCTACCGGTACCCAGATTCGCGAGAAACTCAGTGCTCCAAGGATTCGGACGACTTGGCCGGCAATCTCTGTGACGTCACGCCGCCTCCAGCCGACCTTCAGCATCCACCAGTGTGCTCTCGCATGAGCCAACGTGAACGATTGGCCGAGGATATGCGCGCGCTCAAGGTGAAAGAAAGCCTTGTCCAGTTTATCATCACCATATGCCTCAGTCGCCGCCTTCACTTCCCTCTCATAGGCTTGTCGTAGCTCTGAGTGCATGCTGGTCCGTCGCAACTGATGGTTTCAGAGTATTCTTAACACACATCGTATCGTACGATGGATCAGGATCGTACTGACAGACAATCTCACCTTCGTCCTTGCACGAATTCCACAATCCTATTCTCTGCCCAATAGGAATCTTCTCCCTTCTGCCCCCAATGAACAAATCCGCAATGCCCTCCGTAGCGCGGCGCAAGCAAGCGAATCTTCGGATGCCGCTGGATCCGCGGTCTCGTGAACATGGCATAGGGAATAAAGGGATCGTCCTGTGCCGTGATGATGAGGGTGGGGACGGCGAGGTCACCGATCACGTGGTGCGCCCCGGCCCGCTGATAGTAGTCGGCGCCACTGACATACCCTCCGTCAGGGGCGGTGTAGCGGTCGTCGAAGTCCCTCAGCCTGGCGATGCTCGCAAGACCTGTGAGATCCCACTTGCCGGGAAAGAGCGTCGCTTTGCGCCGCAAGCGGGCTTTTAACTCCACGAGAAAATGTCTATGGTACACCCAATTGCGTGGCTGCTCCAAGGCCTCGACGCATTGCGGGGGATCGATATTGGGACAGACGGCAATCGCGCCAGCCAAGGATTTGTCTGAAGCGCCGATTTCTCCTGCCGCTTTCAGGATGAGATTTCCCCCCATCGAGTAGCCGACCAGCCAGATGCGATCAAGTCCATCCACGCGGGCTAATTCCTGGACGATGGCCCGATAGTCCAGACTCAACCCACTGTTGTAGAGGGTCGGCGTCAGGTGCTCGGTGCCGCCACAGGTCCGTTGGTTCATCCGGATGACATTGCAGCCGGCGCGATAGGCCTTCGCAGCGATACCCCGCATATAATGCGACTCGCTGCAACCCTCCAGGCCGTGCACGAGGACCAGGGTCTGGCAGGCGGTGCGGTAGGGTTGCCAGTGACAGTAACCGAGTAACTGAGTGTGCGGCTCCGTGGTAAAGAGCCGCGACTCGGTTGGGACACCGGTCAGGAGCCTCCGGCGAGGCCAGTAGCCTGGGAACACGGTCATGAAATGTGGACTGCGGAGCCAGGGTGCCGGTGTAAATTCTCGCCAGTCCTGTGACATGGATCTCATTATAAGGAACGGTTCACAGCTCTGCAGCAGGAACTGTCATGCAAGACCTGGATACTCGCAGACCCGTTCAGAAGCCATCGCAGGCTGTCCAGAAAGGCCGCTTTCTCACCCGCCCACCCTGGCAACTACTTCACCCACCGGCCCTGAGTCTGCCAAGAGAGCCTCTTTACCCATAGACGCGCCGTGACCGCGGGCAAGTCCGCAGCACGCGAGCAAAGATCATTCTTCCCTACTCGCTCGGTTACGGTTCTCCTAGGGATTACCCGGATGAGTCCCCCACTGCGCGCGTCCATTCCCATTCTTCTCTTCATGTCAATACGCAGGCCAGCAAGGGCTGAGGAGCTTTCGACTGCGGCCGTCGAGCGAGGCCCTTCTCAGGGCGCGCGCTCCGGGAGCAAAGAAAGCTCCTCACGCCCTTGCACCGCTCCTGCTGAGGCCGCGCGTTGCGCGAGCACAGGGGACTCGCCGAGCCATCCCTCCCCCTGCTGGCGGACTTTCCCAACAGCCTGCTAGTTCGATTCTGCCGCACACAATGGAAAGTCCTGATAGGTCTGGTCGATCCGATTAAAAACCGGTTGGTCATAAATACGCAATAATGCGTGTTGCCCATCGCTCAAGTAGGGGCACAATCCCTTCGCCCCCCTCCGGAATACATATGTCTCCGGATAGACGACAAGCTCAAACTCATGGGCCGTCCAGTCGACCAATGGTAGTCTCCGTGCGCGACCGACCAATTGTCCGAGGTTGTTCGGCAGGCCTGTCAACGTCTCATGCTCCGAGAAAATAACTTCAGCTCTTTTGGTGTTCCCGGAATAGAGCTTGAACGAGGGATAGGAATGCCCCCAGCCGAAAAGGGCCAGCGCGGGGGCAATAGAAAATAGGACGATCGTGGCAACCGTCGCTGTATCGAACCCGAACCGTACCTTATTATCGACAGAAGCAGATTTGGCCAACAGCGCGAATACGAGCAGGAAGAGATAGATGTTCCATGGCCAGACGATCAGGTTCCAGGTCTCGCCATCCAAGCCGAGACAGATGAGCACCACGACAAGCATGATGAAGGCCATGAGTATCGTGAGCCGTCTTTGGCGAGGGAAAAACAACAGCAACAGCCCAATCCCCGCCTCAAAGAGGGGCACGGTAAAAATGGCGAGAGCGATCAGAGCCGCAAGCAGAGATGGTTCTTTGGGAAATTTGTAGAATGGCTCGATAAGCCCGGGAAACAGGTCCAAAAAGAACGTCGCGTTGATCTTGTGGACCCCTGCCCACACATAGACGCTGGCTACCATGATCTTCAGAGCATTGATGGCGTGGGCTGTGAAAAATACCGCCAACAGGATCGTAAACACATACATATAGGTGTAGGGTTGGAAGCGCAGCAGATCTTGTAGTACCCAAAACACCGTGCATGCGAACAGGCCAAAAGCCGGCACAGGCTGCAACGGCTTTATGAGGAGCCAACTTACACATCCTATGTTGAGTATCAGCAGAGCCCAGTCGGCCCAGACTGGAGTGGCCCCCAGGAGTTCGATCACCGGGGACATGTCAAAAATTCTCAGGTTTGGGATATAGGCGCGCCACGAGAGGATCAGTGAAAGCAGAAGGGCCATGGAGGTGACGCGCACGATATTCGCACGGTCTCGAACCTGTCCACTATCAACCGAGTCTCGTTCGAAATGAGAATCCACGAGGTAGTCTCCGCGATCGTCAGGTCTCTCACTGTCGCAAGCTGCGGGAATGCTCCGGTTCCTCAATGAGAACGCTTCCTCCTATCGGTAGAGTTCACATATTCGACGATATGACGCCTATACGGAGAGGGTTAGAAAAGAGAGAAGACCTACGCTCAATAAGACCCTCTTCGTCCGGGGAATGACTGCATGTTGCGTAATCGGAAGTCCGGCATTTGACCAGGGTGCGGGATGAAGGCTACGTCAGCGATCGCCATTTCGCCGCTTTCACTGGTCGCCACGATCTTCACATCATACCGGTCTACGGGAATGTAGGGATTGGCATCGCCTGGCAGCGAAGTCACGCGTAAGAATGAACAGCCCGTAGGGCCAACACAGAAGCTGAAGACATCGACAAACATGGCATCCCTACCTTGCGGGTCTTTCGTGGGATACACATTGAAGTTCGTGGTTCCGGCCCGGTCGTGCCGCAGTTGAAGATGGCTGCCAATCGCATGGAAATTCTGAGGCTTCTTCTCCAACGAAGCCAGTTTCACCCGCACGTTCCTCAGGGTAGAATCACCGCTGTTGACCAAGGCGATGCGATACCTGTACCAGGATCCACCACTTTGCGCTGCCTGCCACCGATCTAACCCTGGATCCAGCTGCACCCAGGGTTCATCTTCGCGAATCAGAACGGACAACTTTCCTTCTACGATATTCGATCGCGTATACAGGCGAGCACCCCATACCGCAGCACCGACAAACGCCATCCAAAACACCCATGTATCTATGGACTTATCTTTGGCCCATGGGGGAACACGCTCCATGCCGAAATATATGAACCAGGCTTCTACATTGGACCCGGCTTCCCGAGGGGTTACGGTTGAAGCCAACATGAGCAAGGCAAATCCCAGGATCGGAAGGGATTTGATGACCCATTTCCAGGTCGCGGACATTCCACACCCAATGATCCCTCGCCCGCATTATTCATGAACACGTCTGTTGCAATCGCCGATCCGCTGCTGCGATGAGCCTCCGGCCGGCGGGCTTGCCCCTCGGACCCTCAACGTACTGCATGAGTACGCCTCAGGTCCTCAGGGCTCCGCGCGCCGTTCTCGCGACGCGGCTCAGCGATTCCACGGCGAACCTTCATGAATAATGCGGGCTAGCGCTTCCCTGCTCTATACCGTAACGCGATAACAACTCCCAGCACTCCCCCCATCAGATTCGTTGAGACATCCGTCATCGTTGGATGTCGACCATGACAGAAGACCTGAAACAATTCACAGCTGACCGACAAGATCGCGGTGAGCAAGGCAACCGTCATAACCACCCTCTTGCGTAAACGTGGCCGCGCCTGACCATAGAAGAACCCAAATGGCACGTACAGCAGGACGTTTTTCACCGCGTCAGTCAGCAAATTGACCGAGCGCCACACACCCTGAAACGGCACCCAGATCACCTTCTCCCAATGGGGGTGGGTATGAAATGCGGCGCAGGGATAGGTGCTGACAAGGACAATAAGGAGCAGCCAGCATAGCCATAACATTCGCCACATGGGAGATGAGTCTGCTGGTTTGCTCTCGGCTGACAACACTTCCTCCCTTCAACTCCTCTAGAATTCGATCTCGCACTGCGAACAGACATCCCCTGCGAAATCGCCTTACACTCTATGGGGCTGAACAGAGGGACTTTGTAAGGAGACGCATTCTAGGAGGGCTGGTGATGGAGGAGCAAGAGCGATCCAAATTCCTGATGAGCACATCCGGCAGCTGATACCTTCGTCCCCATCTTCTGTGGATAATCCTGTGAATAAGCTCGCGTCTAATTGCTAAACAGACTGAAAAAGCCTACCAGAGAGCACAGTGCCTATATTTTAGGCATTGGGGCCTCCTGACGCGACCCACTATATGTTGGGGTCACATCTATCATCTCGACGAATACGCAACAATTCCTATTGACTCTTGCATTTTCGATAGCCCGTCGAACATGCCCCTGCTACGACAGCAAGGGGGCAACCCTAGATCGCAGTAGTTATCCACAGCTAAGGGTTATTTTTTGAGTATTACACATTCCTTGAACTCCGAAATTACGCATCTAACAAGGCGATCTCCTGCTTCCTGGAGACGATGGCTTCGCCTTGCCGTTATCCATGACGGTACTACCCAGACCATGCTCGACTCGACCTCCACCGCTCAAGTCTCGTACATCGTCGTGGTCGATTCCTACCAGACGCCCGCAGTCCCTTCCGGGCATACAAGCGCCTTCGGGAGAATGAGATACGCCGTGTTATCATCGCGACGGTCCGGCTCATCGGGGTCCGACATCGTAAATCCGATCGCTTCACCTGCGAACGTTTCATCACCGATTCGCAGGACATTCTCGCGGTTCAACATGTTCATAGCGTTCGTACGAGAAACGATCGGTGGATAGGACTGGAACTGGTCCGCCGATAGAAATGGAACCTGGACGGTCACCGACCGGCGGTCTCCATAGAGGAATTGACGCAAATTCCCGTCGATCGGAGTTTTTAAGCTGAACACCGCTGAGGTATTCGGCGGGATAGCCGTAATCGAAAGCATGTAGGTGGACGGGGCGTCAGGAGAAGCCGGTTCCAACCTCCCTGTGGCCTCTACATTTGGCGTCGTCAATAGTTCCGTGGTGGGGCGCAGGACAGGAGTCCGAATGGCGACACGGAGGTTCGTAATGCTCTCGTCC
Source organism: Nitrospirota bacterium (assembly GCA_016219645.1). Classification (NCBI taxonomy): domain Bacteria; kingdom Pseudomonadati; phylum Nitrospirota; species Nitrospirota bacterium. The sequence continues at coordinate 104,544 of JACRLR010000034.1, read as the reverse complement.
GACACATTTTCAAGGAGAAACTTGCCCAAGACCCAGGACTGCGGCCGAGGAGGCTTGGCACGACCGTCCGGCCATGGTTGTTCAATTCGCCGGAGACGGCAATTGGACACCAAGTTCCGTGTTTCATAAAAAAATGACCTGGCATTCTCCTCGGGCAGATAGGCCCGCTCATAGACATAGAAGGCTACCCCGACCTTGACAAGCGTGGGCTTGAACCAGGACACAACTGTAGGGAGGAAAAACGGTACTGCGGCGGCAAGGAGGCCTATGATGGCGACCTTGTTCAGCCAACTTTGCTGCCAAAACCACCGCCATCATCTCTCGAGAAGCTTCATATCCGTTCGTCAGCCAGGGCGATGTTCAGCCACTTATTTGATTAACGATTGGGATTTTCCACACAGACACCAGGTTCACCATTTTGTATGAATACTGAACGCTCCATCGATGCAGCCATCCGGCATGTTGGAGCATCACCATAGATACATTTTTTGCTATAGGGAGTAACAAGGCAAAATGGGGCTGTGCCCGCAGGAGCCTCGTCTGCTTTTGGATTCGCTTCACATCCACCCTCATTCCCGGCCGCGCGAAGACATTCCTCTAAGTTTACGAAGTCACACGATTTCCCCCAAGCGAAGACGGCACAGTAGGGGGCGGCAGCGGCAACGCCGGTCGTAAGTGCCACAAACAGGCAACTGATAATTATCTTCGTACGCATGTGCGCCTCCGTTTCTAAGCCTCTACTGCGCGCGTGCTAACCAGTTGGAGCCTCAATCGGTTTCGGTGTGAGATTCTCATGCCACCCGCGGGGAGGTGTCAAGGTAAGAAGGTCGCGGCTTAGACCTCCGAACAGTGCGGTGGGTATAGGCGGCCGACCAGAGGGGCCCTATTGCCAGGCAGGCAAACGGGGTTACAACACGTCGCTATTGTGCCGAGAAAAATTCTTGGCCGGCTCCTCAGGACTCTGAAAGCGGAAGTGGAATTCCTGCAGAGCACGGTCTGGATCAAGTCTGAACCACCCTTCAGCCTGGTGATGCTGGTCTGATTTCGATTTGCCCTCGGGATAGAATTTCAACCGCAGATTCCCGCGGCGATCGCCCTTCACCTCATCCGGGATGATGTTGCCCGTAATTTCCAAGTGGTCCTCAAACACATCAAGTGCCCCGTTGAGAAGTGAGCGGAGCACACTCGTCGAGAAACCCTGTTGAAACGGCTGCTCGGGATCGAAAGGCGCTGTCTCTCCTGCCCAGGCCAGGGGGGTCAGCAACAGGAAGAAGAGTGCCGCCGCAGATATCGTTCGCATGCAAGCACTCTATTCCAGGAACGCCACCCGGTCAAGTGCAGCCGAGAGACACTGCTCTGACAGCGTATTCATCCATTGTGTTAACGTGGAGGACGGAGGAGTAGAATCCCACAATCGTGTCGGTCGAAGGTTTTCGGGGAAAACGATGCTTGTAGCCCTGCTGGCGGTCATTGTCGGTATTGTCATATTCGCACCGCAACTCTGGACCAGGCGAGTCTTTGCCCAATATAGTGGGCCCCGTCCCGACTATCCGGGCACAGGAGGAGAATTAGCACGACACCTGCTCAACCGACTCGATATGGCGCACATCACGGTAGACATGACCGAGAAGGGGGACCATTACGATCCTGAGACCAAAACTGTTCGCCTGATGCCAGATCACTTCAGTGGAAAATCGCTCACGGCTGTCACAATTGCCGTCCACGAGGTCGGCCATGCGATACAGGACCATATGGGCTACCAGCCGCTCGCGAACCGCACAAGGCTCGTACGGGTTGCGCAGGGGGCGGAGAAACTTGGGGCGGTGGTAATGATGGGAATTCCGATCGCGACAGCGTTAGCTCGGACCCCTACGGCAGGGCTCTTTGTGCTGATCACCGGAATGGCTACGATGGGGATCGCCACACTCGTGCACCTCATCACGCTTCCAGTCGAGTGGGACGCCAGTTTCAGACGCGCCCTTCCGGTGCTCCAGCAAGGCAATTACCTGTCGTCCGACGACATGCAGGGGGCCCGCCGCATCCTCATCGCGGCAGCTCTGACCTATGTGGCAGCCTCTCTGGCAAGTCTGCTTAACCTGTGGCGGTGGATCGCCTTCCTGCGGCGATAGGCACGCACGATCGGACCCTCTTGCCCGATTCGTTCAGATCGTGAAGTACGCGATGGCGGTGACGGATGAAATTGAAAGCCCGGTTGAGATACATATAACAGAGCACCGACAGGGTAAGTTCACGAGCTTTGCCAATGCACTACCGTTGAGAACGGAGCTGGTGGTTTAGGGAGCTGGAGGGAGCCCGGCTTCCGTACCGTCAGGCCAGGAGGTGCCTTATGGACCTATTTGAAAAGGTCGAGAAACTTCGACAGGACATGGACACCGAAGTCAAGACCTCCTTTAAGTGGGTCGTGTTAGCCGCCGTCTTCGGGCTCGTCGTGGTGTTGATCTTTTATCTACTGGTCGTGTAGCACATGCCGACCCTCACGACATCGCCGTCAGGGATTAATACGGACTATACGAACTAATTAAGAATTTCTCGACGCGTGAGTGAGCAGCCGCCCCAGCAAGTCAGAATGTCCTCGTTTGTTCCGTCCAGGTACTCGGACCCCTTATGCTCGGTTCAGGCACCTTTCAGACTTTTGCGGAAAACCCGCGTGCGGCGCCGGTTGACCACCGCAAAGCGGGACCAGATGTTGACGACCGTCGTGTTGGTTTCGAGTTCGCGGTTGGTTTCAAGATACCGGACATTGGCTGACTTCAACGCCCGCCACATACCCAGGGCCATCATGGGAAGGATTTTCCTAGTATCGGCTTGAGGATGGACACCCGCAAAATAAAAATCGACGGTGTCAAAGCGCTTGAAACCCCGCAGGATATGGAAGAAACCGAAGGGGTACAGCCGGCCCCCTATACGTTGAAACGAACGGCTGAGCGACGGCAAGCCCAGGAAAAATCCCTGGAGGTGTCCAGAGCCATCCACGACCAGCTGCATAAAACGCGGGTCGATGAACCCGAAATATTTCTTTTCGTAGAAGGCTTTTTGGTCATCGGTGAGTGGCGTCACCCCGTAGAGGTGCTCGAAAGAGGCCTCCAGCAGATTCCAGAACTGCCCGCTGTATTCCTTCACTCCTTTCTTGGTCAGGCCTTCCAACAGCCGGTAGCCCTCCGCTTCTGCCGCCGGCATGACTTTTTTTGCGAACATCTGGAACAGCGGCGGCATCTCCTGCGGAAATTCGAGGCGCGTTTCGATATAATCGACATCCTTTTGGAATCCGAGCGCTTCGATCATCGCCGGATAAAAGGGCTTGTTGTAGCTGCCGGCGATGGTGGGCAGCGCATCGAACCCTTCGACCAACATGCCTTCCGGGTCTAAGTCACTGAAACCGTGGGGACCGGTCATCTCCCGGCAGCCCTCAGCGATAAACCATTTTTCCAGGTACCCCATGAGGGCAGCAGCGACATCAGGGTCCGCCACGCTCTCAAACCACCCGAAGCGCCCTCGCATGTATCCCAGCTTGCGGGTTTCCAACGAGTGAATGGTGCCGTATACGCGCCCCACCACGCGTTCACCGCTTCGGGCCAGAAGCAGCTTGGTCTTGGAAATTTTAAACGACGGGTTCTTCGCGGGCGAAAAAAAAGCCAGCTCCTCACGAAGGATCTGAGGGATGTAATTGACGTCACCCCGGTATAATGCGTTGGGCAACTCTACCCATTGTTTCAGGTCCGAAGTTCCATGAACCTCGATGACCGCTATTTCCATTTGAACTTCTTGTCGATTCAAATAATGACATGCGGCCATGGGTCTCTTCCGCGGACGCTGCAGGGAAGGACCTGCCGTTCCAAATCGTAAATCCATAACACATGGGCTACAAAAACTCTATATGTACAGGCGGTCGCATCTTCTGGTTGCCAGAACCTGAAACTCGTAATTCCTGGATTCGGTACGTGAAAACTCCGTAGGGCGGTGCTACAAGGTGCCTTATGGACCTACATAATGCGGGCTAGGGCTCTGTGGAATTCGCGGCTTCAGATTGGGGCTGAAGCGCGATTGTTTCAGCCGCAGCTGTGACACGCCCGACATCGAGGAGGATAGCGACCAGCATGTCGCTCAGGACGTTCACGCCAGAACGGGCTCGGGCGATGATCCAATCCACCGTCATGATCAGTGGAATGGCCGCACCGATCACATGAGGCGGCAAGCCGGCAGCCGAGAGGACGAGCGGCAAGACGATCATTCCGGCTTCCGGAATGCCGGCCACGCCGGCCCCCGCAATCATCGACGCAGCGACGATCAGCACCTGACTGCCCATCGATAGGTCAAAGCCCAGCGCTTGCGCGAGAAAGAGCGCAGCCATCGCTTCATAGAGGGTGATGCCGTCGTTGTTGAGGTTCGTGCCAACACAGGCGGCGAGACGCGCCGACTGAGGCGAGACCTGCATGCGATCGAGGCACCGGAGGGTGACAGGCACGGCGGCGAGACTGCTGTTGCACGACACGCCGGTCATGATTGCGTCGGCCCCTTGTCCCAGATAAATCTTCGGTGACTTCTTCCCGACCAGCCAGGCAACGAGCGGATAGTAGCCAAGCGCGTGGATGAGGAGCCCGACGAGCATGGCGACAAGGAAAATCCAGAGGACGGCGAAGACACCGATGCCCGCTTTGCCGACAACCTGAGCAACGACGCCGAAGACGGCGAGCGGTACTGCGAGGATGATCCATCCGAGTATCTGCACAAGCCACGAATACACGTGCTCAATAACCCGCACCAGAGAATGAATGACTCCGTGACCTTGCTCCGCATTGCCATGCAAGCGGCGAAGCGTGGCGCCGATGCAGAGGGCAAGGAGGACGACTCCAATGATGTTGCCGGTTGAAAATGGCGCCATGATGGTGCGGGGAATATAGGACGCCAGGTATTCGATCGGACTCTGTGTTCCAGTCTGCACTGTCGCTGAGGCGCCCGCCGATGGCTTGGTGATTGGCACGACGTTCAGCAATTCGTCGACGTGGCCCAACCACGCAAGCCCCGGCTGCCAGGTATTCATGATCACGAGACCGATCGTCATGGCCACGGAAACGTTGATGAGGCAGATGAGGAGCAGCTTGGTCCCCTGACGCAGCGGGAGACTGGTGCGGATGAGCGCATCCAGGATCGCAAAGAAGATGAGTGGGATGGCGAGGGTCTTGAGCAGCGTGACAAGCAGCAGGCCAAGCCATCCCAGATCCTCGTTGCGCAGGCCGCCCAGATAGGGTTCTTGACCGAAGACCACTCCAAGCAGCGCGCCACAGGCCACGGCGATGAGCACTTGTGTGTAGAGCGGCAGCGGGATCAAGCGTGGTGTGGTCTGCATAGTGGTGTTGTGGGGGCCGAGGAAGAATACCCCTTTCCCTGCGAGAAAGCATCCCAACTTGAGAGGGAAGGTGCCCTCCCCAGCGGGCTCTATTGCGAGGAGGAGATCCCCGTACGAATGATAAAAAGTGACGGTCAACTGGAGGGGTTGATCCGGCTGCATCAATACAGAGAGGGTGCACCCGAATAGCCGCCGGCACGCGCAAGTGAAATATCTGATAAAAGGACAGGTCTACTGGAGGGGTTTATCCGTGCCCCATAATTGTGAGGCGCATGGCACGAACGAAGTTCGGTTTGGTGGGCCGTGTAGGGGTCGAACCTACGGCCCGCTGATTAAGAGTGGCAACAGAGCAATAATTCGAACTGCTCGATGTTGCGAAGGTTTCCCCGTTTATCTTTGAAAATCATGAGCTTGCTGGCTTTCTACTGATTACATTGCTTCTAGCTAATTTGGTCGTTTGTGAGGATTTCCCGCACAAAATTAGCACACCAAGCATTAAGACCTCGGGACACAATTTACTCTTGATTTAGTGATAATTAGGAGTATAGTGTTGCGTAACACTTAACACTATAATTATGACAAAATCGTTCGGCAAGGCACTTCAGCATCTCAGGCGTGAGCAAGGGCTTGGACTACGAATGGCCGCAGAGGAGCTTCATTTATCGGCTGCTTACCTCAGCAAAATAGAACAAGACAAAGAGCCGCCGCCTCGACCAGAGGTTATTAGAAGAATGGCCACGCTATTTGGAGGAGAAGATACGCTTTTTGATCTGGCGAGGACAAATGATCCTGGTTTGATGGATTTTCTCCGAAGTAATCCTTCAGCTAGAGAACTCGTTCGTACAGTAATGCTGGCCAAATTGAAGGATGCCGATATTAGAAGAATTATCTCGCAGATCAATGAAGGGAGTGAAGGCAAAAGTTCGAACAGAAAGGAGCGAACCATGATACAGCAAGCACCTTGGTCGACGGTTTGGCCAAAGTTTCTCCAAAACCTTCTTAATCAACCGAGATGTCCGAGACATCCTGATTGCCCTCATGTGAAATCCATGGTTCAGGGAGTGATTAACGACGTGTTATCTGTTGGTGCCGATGGAATTCGGGTCAGATCACATCGTACAAATAACGTCGATGAGATACCGGAGGAACGATTTAAGGTGTGGTGGAAGCATCTGTCCAGGAACGGCTCCGCTTCCTTGGTGCCTGGTGGCCCGAACAATCCTCACCCTTGGCGATCCCGAATTGTAGGGGCCATATTAGCCACAGCCTTGCCAGATGAAATCGAAATTGAAACTTCGAACAGCATTATTCTTAAGAATACGAAGGCTTGACGCGCAGAGGGAGTCAAGGCAATGCCCCCAACAAAGAGAATCGGTTTAGTGTCATGCGTTAAACGGAAGCTTGCAGTGCCAGCTCATGCTGAACAGTTGTATACCTCTACGCTTTTCAAGAAATCACGTGAATGGGCCATAACAAACTGTGACGAATGGTATGTGCTCTCAGCCAAGTACGGGCTAGTAAGACCCTCAAAGAGAGTTGAGCCCTATGAAAAAACGATGAAGGAGATGTCAACTTCTGCAAGACTACAATGGGCTGGAAGGGTGTATCGGATGATGGGCCGGGCAGGACTCTTGCGCGAGGGTGTGATCTTCATATGGCTTGCCGGGAGGGACTATAAGAAGGAACTCAGTGAGTTACTCAAGAAGTACCAACAAGAAGATCCGATGGAACACAGAAGGATGGGAGAACGACTGAGATGGCTCAATCTTGCCTTGTCGGTGAATCAAAAATGAAAGTAGTGCTAGATTAGTATTCATTCTTGAAAACGCTATGAGATATGGCAAAAAGAGAGGTCGGTGACTCTAACTAACGATCGGATCTATACGGGTGGTTGAGTCGGGCTGGTCATCGTCAGGTGGTGGTCTGACCCCCACCTCTGATGAGTCGTTCTCCTTCTTTAATCGCTTCAATGATTTTGGTTCTTCCTGGGCCTGAGCAACTACGTTCCATGGTATCAATCATCCTCTTAGCCTGGTCAACATGGGCCTTTACATTCTCTGGATTTTCAGCTTGTGTGTTCGTCATTCGATAATCAGCTGAGATGCGAAAACCTTGTAAGTCTCCAAGTTGAGAGCTGACATTTTGTAGGTCCTTATCTTTGCTGTAACTGAGCTTATTTCTAACCTCCCCGTGGCCACTAGAGCCTGTCGATATTGGGAACCCCATTTCGACTAGTCTCTGGGAGGCAAGATTATAAACGGCGTAGTAGGCGCGACTTGTTGCAGTTCTCAGGCGTTCGGGTTGTGGAGTTCCGGAGGCAAGTAGTTGTGCGAGTTCAAGAAACTTTCTGGGGTCCACGGCTATATCAAGTCATAAATTAGCCGAATCTTGTCTCGGGCTGGCCACGGAATATTGTCAACTAACATTGTGGTGTAGTCGTCATACATGTCAAGCACGGTTCTAATTTCCCCATGGATCTGCACTACAATGGCAACCCACTCATCATCACTTTCAGGATCATTCTGTGCAGTTACTTCAATGCTCTTGAGGCCCAGGAAGGCTTGCCGAGCCAGTCGCAGTGCTCGTTGGAGGTAGCTTGATAGTCTATAACGTTCGCAAAGCGTCTGAACTTCGTCCGAAAGAAGTACGCTTTTAGCTTGAGTGTTTTGTTGCACCTCTACAAAGGTGCCAACTAACTCATCCATCCAAAGTAGGTTGCGGACTCCTTGGCCAAGATTGGAAATAGCGATATTTCTTAGATCAAAAGACTCTGAAGGAGTCCATTGAACAAGGCAGCCTGCATTACTAACTGTCGTATTGGTGGTTATGTTCAAGAAGTCGCTAACGGTAACTAATCCTTGATCGCCCCAAGTCTCAGCGGCTGTAGAAGGCAGATACGTAAGTGCTGATGGAATACTCGACCTCTGAAGAGTGAAAAACTTGGGCCGCAGTTCATCTAGCCCTTCCAGGGCCGAGGGGACGATGTATGCGCGCCTATACAGCGTCCCTGTGTGTCCATGTTTGGAAGTGATATCTTCAACGGCGTAGTCGGTCAAGGTTATCCCTTCCGCCCCCACAGCTCTCTCTGCACATGGGCATCAGTTAGATCCGTGAAGCCTCTGACAATCCATTCGCGACCAAGGGAAAACCAATCCTTGATCTTAGAGAGCTCAGTTGTTGATGGCATTCCTCTGGCTGTTAACTCAAGGAGCAGAACGGGCGTCTTTTCCTTTCGACGCAAAGCGTGACGCAAAGACACATGCAAACGCCCTTGACTGTTAGGAAGGAGGAAAGAGGTTTTCCAGGAGAGCGATTCTGGATTGGGGAGAAACTCGTGTTCCCTGTGCCAGCGCATATCAGGGAAAACAGACTCGATTTCTTCCACAACAGATTTGCCTTCACGAACAGGGATGTGATTGATGTATGTCAATTCCAATTGGTTCAATTTTGGCGCAGAAACGCTTTCGGAACGACAAAATTGCGAAAACTTCTCCCAGGCTTCGAAAAACTTTTCAGATACCGCGTTAAATCTTGGGTAAACGTCTCCTTCTTTTACTCTCTTCCAGTTATGGAGGAATCGATCATTCTGAATCTGCATGACCCAGTTCTCATTGGCATCCAGGAAAAAAACCCGTGGGAGAGGAGGTCCCTCCAGGAGTTCGAGAGATGCTGTTTCCGTTTTTGCCTCTTGATCAAAGCGTTCTATTACTTGAGATAGAACAGGCATTTCCTGAAATTTAGGGTAATCGCTCTTGATATTCTGCCAAAGTAATCCAATCAGAGGAGTGCGCAGTTCTATAAGCGAGGCGAACTGCATACCATAAACCACTTCAATTACAGGAGGGCGTTCGTAGTCTGGGAGAGAGGTAGATTGCTTTTTAGCCATGAATGGCGATATGGCTGGAGTCACAGCGTGTCAACATCATTATTATCGGAAAATTCTGATCTAAGCAACGTATAAGTTGCTTCCGACCCCCAGAATGGATGTACTCCCCCATGCACGACTACTTAGTTGTCCCCATTGGGTAACAGTATAGCCTCTATGTTTAGAGGAAGGCTAGGCTCACGGCAGGCTAGTGTCAAGAGTGAAGGAAGCCCCCGGAGGGCCGGAGGCTTCCCAGTGAAGCAGCTCAGCGATTCAAGACATGAGCGGCCATCCACTCCTTGGCCTCACGGGCTACCGTGAGCAGTGCCTCCAGGTCGTTGAAACCGAATGAGGTGCCGTTGCGCCACGCCCCGGACTGATCTTTGAAGGGCCTAGAGAAAATCGTTGAGAAGAACGGACCCTTCTCGCTGCTATTCTGCCAGATGGTCGCTTTGATGTTGCCACATCGCAGCTGGTTCGCAGGTTTGTTGTTGGTAGCCATCTTGGTTCCTCCTTGTTGAAATGAAGTTGGCTCTCTCGCAGGAAGAGGAGAGTCAACGCACATTTCGGGGAGGAAACACGAGGCAGAGGCCGTCGGCGGCGTGCCGGAGAGGAAGAAGCGGCGGGAGTGACAGTCTGACTGGCGCGAGCGTTGCGCCTCGCAGGTGCTAGCCGGTCGGCTACTGCCGGTGGCTACCACAAAACCTGATTGGATGCGATAAAGCCAAGCAACGTCGGTCCTGATTAGCGACCGGATCGAGATGGCCTGTTGAGGGGCTCGAACGGAGTATTTGGGTTAATCTTGTTGATCGGGTTGAGCGGATTGTTGGGATTGACTTCGTTAATAGGATTAAAGGGATTGTTCGGATTGATACGATTGATCGGATTCGCGGGATTGCCGGGATCGACACTGTTAATTGGGTTGAATGGATTCTTGGGATCAACGGAGTTGATGGGATTGAGAGGATTATCAGGACGGTACTCGTTGATCGGATTGAAGATGTTGTAGTCGCGCTCATATTTCTCGTCGAAGCCAGGATCGGCAAACACGGGTGTGACGGAAAAGAGCAGCGACAGGAGAAGGAGGACGACAACCACCATAACAATCCTCTTTACTGAGCCTTAACCTCAGCCTCAGCCTCAAGCTTTCTTTCCCACCGCCAGTCTATTCCCAGCCAGGGCATCAGCACAAGGGAGGTCACGGTGCAGAAAAAGGCAGAAGGCAGAACGTTTCAGTTTATTTCTTAGCACTTACACTTCACGGGCTTCCACTCGCGAACCAGTCGCTGTGCCTCGGCCAACTGCTGTGTTGATATCTTCCCTGCAATACCATCACGGCATTTGACAGCTTCTTTTCTGTGCCCATTACCAGTCTGAGTAGAACTGGCAATCGCATACCACTTGTAAGCCTGCACATCGTCTCGCGTCACACCGAGTCCTTCGGCGTACATCAAGCCGAGCGCGTATTGCCCATCCGCATCCCCGGCCTCCGCGGCTTTCGTAAACCAGTGCACCGCCTGCACGTCGTCTCGTGTGACACCGCACCCGTTTATGTACATGACGCCAAGGCTGTACTGCCCCTCCGCAGATCCGGCCTCCGCGGCCTTCGTATACCAGCGCATCGCCTGCGCGTCGTCTCGTGTGACACCGCGCCCTTCGGCGTAACTCAAGCCAATCGCGTACTGCCCCTTCGCATGTCCGGCCTCGGCGGCCTTCGTAAACCAGTGCGCCGCCTGCGCGTCGTCTCGCGTCACACCGCGCCCCTGTGTGTACATGAAGCCAAGCATGTACTGTGCGGCCGCATGCCCAGCCTCCGAGGCTTTCGTAAACCAGTGCACCGCCTGCGCGTCGCATCGTATGACATCGCGCCCCTGTGTGTACGTGATGCCAAGCATGTACTGTGCGCCCGTATGCCCAGCCTCCGCGGCCTTCGTATACCAGTGCGCCGCCTGCGCGTCGTCTCGCGTCACACCGCACCCCTGTGTGTACAAGAAGCCAAGCATGTACTGTGCGCCCGCATACCCGGCCTCCGCGGCTTTCGTAAGCCAGTGGACCGCCTGCGCGTCGTCTCGTGTGACACCGCGCCCTTCGGCGTAACTCAAGCCAAGCTCGTACTGCCCCTTCGCATGCCCCGCCTCCGCGGCTTTCGTAAACCAGTGCACCGCCTGCGCGTCGTCTCGCGTCACACAGCACCCTTTTGTGTGCATGACGCCAAGGCTGTACTGCCCCTCTGCATGCCCGGCCTCCGCGGCTTTCGTAAGCCAGTGGACCGCCTGCGCGTCGTCTCGTGTGACACCGCGCTCTTCGGCGTAACTCAAGCCAAGCATCCACTGTGCGCCCGCATGCCCGGCCTCCGCGGCTTTCGTAAACCAGCGCGCCATTTGCGCCTCGTCTCGCGTCACACCGTGCCCGTTCTTGTACATGAAGCCAAGCCTGTACTGCCCCTCCGCATCCCCAGCCTCCGCGGCCTTCGTATACCAGCGCACCGCCTGCACATCGTCTTGCGTCACACCGCGCCCGTCGGCGTACAGCCAGCCAAGCATCTGCTGTGCGCCCGCATACCCGGCCTCCGCAGCCTTCGTAAACCAGTGCACCGCCTGCGCATCGTCTCGCATCACACCGCGCCCGTCGGCGTACATGTAACCAAGCATGTACTGTCCATTGACATCCCCAGCCTCCGCAGCTTTCGTATACCAGTGCACCGCCTGCACATCGTCTCGCGTCACACCGAGCCCGTCGGCGTAACTCAAGCCAAGCTCGTACTGCCCCTTCGCATGCCCGGCCTCCGCGGCCTTCGTATACCAGTGCACCGCCTGCGTGTCGTCTCGTGTGACACCGAGCCCGTTGGCGTAACTCAAGCCAAGCACGTACTGCCCCTCTGCATGCCCGGCCTCCGCAGCCTTCGTATACCAGTGCACCGCCTGCGCGGCATCTGGGGTCACACCGCGTCCTTTGCCGTACATCAAGCCGAGCGTAAACTTTGCCCCCGCATCGCCTTGCCCGGCAGCCTCCAAAGCCTTCTCCAAGGGCGATCGATCTCTTACCTCTTTTCCTTCAAGCTTCAGGCCATTGTTACAATAGAAGAAAAAGTTCTCAAATAACGCAACACCCAATTTAAACATCGCAGACTTGTCGTCTTGCTGGGTTGGCTGGGTATTGAGGATGTTCTCAACGGTGATTGAATCGCCCAGAACAGTTAGTACCAGCTCCCCATCACGAGACGGGAACTTTTGGATGTTAAGGACTGCCCGCCTGACTTCCAGTCCCTGCTCCTTAGTCATCACGTGGCCTGTCTCAATGGCATGGGCTTTATATAATGCGAGCTTGTGCATAAAGATGGCAAAATCGGGATGCTCTATAGGTGCACAAACCGCCTCAAGCCAAAGAAGAACATCCGCCAAACATTTTTTGTATTTCATCAACTCTGCAACGTAAACATCAAAAGACCTACAATGTTGGCAAAATGTATGCGATGAAGGTGTTTCCCTGCCGCAAGTATTGCACTTGGCCATTGCCATTAACGGCTTGAAATTGTCTATAACTCGTTGGATCCCAGGCGTGGCACGGTGCTTTTGAATTACGGCAACAACTTCATCGGTATTTGGATCCGATTTAAATTTCGCGAATCTGTCCTCAAAGTCATCGGTAATTCCAGTAATTGGAAGACCATCACGTAACCACCCGCCAGTTGTCGCTATAGTGCTATAACGCATTGTGGAGGTGCTGAGAAACAACCCTAACTTAATTTCTTCGGTTGAAGCAGGTAGAAATCCGCAGTCTGTACACGGAGTCGCTAAATATGGTATTAGCGCAGCGCATTTTTGGCACAAATACACGATTAATGCTTGGGGCTCACCCATATTAGAGCGTGCCTCAACGCTTTTCTCTTTTTTCCCAAATAATCCGAAAAGCACTTTATCGTTCTCCCGTCCACCCGTGTCAACAACTATGGGCTGTTACCGCACCTAATCCACCCCCGCAGTCGAGAGGTGGTGTGGCTTTCTCCACATGGAGAGGTTCTACTACCGGTGAATCGCTGAGCGTGCGAGCATTATCGCGTACACCCTAAAACCCCTGAGACAACCTTTCGCGTGGTAAATATCACGACGCTATTCCCATACCCCCAAGTATCCACACTGTCCCAATTGCCCTCTTCTTGTATTACCTTACGAGACACCCCGTCTGAGGGCCCCAGCAATTTCCCCACTTCAGATTGATTCATTCCGGGAGTGATATATTGACAGGCTTTCAGAGAGCGAGACATTACTCGCTCCTGAACTTGACGGGAAAGTCGGCTTACTTCCTGTTCATTCGCGTCGAGCTTGGCGTCTGCCTCTTTGAGGCGGTCGACCAACGAGACACTTCCCTCTGACCGATTGGTCGACGTACCGGTCGACTGAATTGTCTTATTGATCTGCTGCAACACATGCTCAACTTGCCGCTGCTGCTGATCCAGTTTCGTGGCTTTTTCGCCGAGTGTTTGCTGGATCACTGCCAGTTCTTTCCGCGACTCCTCTATGGCCTGCTCCTGGGCCCGGCTCTGTGCCTGAAGACGACCTTGAATCGCTACGAGCTTGGACGCAGGAACTCGCAACAGGCGATACACCGTCACGGTGCCATCCGCGTTCGGCTCCTCAAACGTCATCTGCGTCTCAATCACGAGCCCTTGCGCTTCGAGGTTGGTGATCTGTGCGAAGTTCATCAGCTCAACCTTGCCCTGCTCAAACGCCTGCCGTCGCCCTTGTTCAACCGTCCGTGCTTTTGACGCCACCCCCACGACAAACAACTCGTCTCCTTCGATAAACGATGATTTCTCAGTCCAGAATGGGCGGCTTGCAGGGTAGACTGCGGAAACTGAACATAGCCCCAGGAGGACCATCAGACTTATGCAAACGAGGTTCATGGGCTTTGTTCCGACAGACATACGCGATCTGTTCATCAGGGCGATCTTCATGCACGGAGGTAATGTTAGTGACCGTCTCTCTTGCTTTCTGTTCAGAGGGAAGATCACGTGTGAGCCACGACATTATCTTGACCCGTTTTCACACTGTGCTCAAACGTCACCCGGACGCGCTTCGACCTTTGGAGATATGTAACCCAGATCGCACAATTAACTACGTATGTAAAAAAGCTCAGTGCGAGCGCATCCACCACTGCAGGGGATGGGTCTAGAAAGCCTCTGAGAGCCTGGGCTGGCCAGATACTTAACAAAATGCAGACAGATATTGGACGAAAGCTCTGATGTTTTGAGAAAAGCAGCCAATAGATTGTGATTGCTGCCAGCGCGTCGATCAACAGAGCAACTTTTAGGGCTCTGATGATTGGGATATCGTGGGCCAAGAAATCGATAGGACCGACCGCTTTAAATGCTTCAGAAAGGATTGGCTGGAATTCTTGAATAAAGCCGAACATGAGGGCGAAAGCAAACCCGCTTAGCCATCCCCTCACACCGTAGAGTGGATGGCACGTTGCATCCTCAGCACTAATTCGTGTCCAAGTGTTCATTAAGGATAGACCAGTGTTTCCAGTGGCTCCAAAATGGGACTCCACACCAGACACCTCAAGGCTAGCTCGACTGTGGGAAGGTGTCTATCCTACTTTATGGGTAAGATGTGCAATTTCTCTGTTCGGGAGAAGTCACTGAGATTGGGGTTTATGCTGCTACAAGCTATTTTTGATGCTAGCTACTTCTTCTTTCGCCACTCCCACGGCGGCATGGGTTAGACGGAGCAAGAAAACTGCGTGAATCCATATCAGCACACCAGACCTACTTCGATAGGCGCTACTCGATGAATAGCCCGCTGACCTCTAACGAGGCTGTAAGGAAACACCTTGAGGGGTTCTAGCAAATCATTTTCGGCGATCGGTTGCCTGTTCCCACGTTAGAGATAGTTGAATACAGCGCATTCTGATGGGTCGGTTTTAGAGTTCATCACGGCCTCATGTTTCCGCAGGGATGGTTTGTACAGTCTCCGGCTAGCGTCACGCTCGCTCACTCACATGGATTAAAGGTTAGCCAGCAAGCCTACGATTGAAAATCATGCGTGAATCGTGAAGGCACCCTTCGAAGCGATGGCAATTAGAGGGGCCAAATCCTCTACGATTTTCCGGTTACTTTCGCGGGAGGCAAGAAGGCCTGAAATGGAGGAAGCAATATCCTTCGCGTCTTGCTCGGAAATGGGATATGAACCGGGGAGCACGTTTATCGCGGTGCCCGAAGCATCGAAGAGATTGGCGGCGCCGGGCCATCCTGATGAGCGAAGGCAGAGCACAATAGTAGTGAACAGCGTAGCTTTGATGCGAACCGAATGCTCGCGGCTTGTGAGGGTGTACTCGCGGTCCCCGAGGTTTGCGTTGATGAACACCGCTCCGTCTGCTGACGGATATGGTGCCTGTTGTGCAGCGTTCGACAACTGGCAGCCGCACTTAGTGCAGTACCGAAATCCTGGTTGCATTGGCGCTGCACATCTGTGGCATGCGAGTCGATTGGGAGGAGACTCTGTTGACGGATGTGGTGCCTGTTGTGCGGCGTTCGGCGAAGCGGCGACGATGAATTGGTCGTAGATTGCGCTGGCGTCCTCAGCCGACAATATTCCCATGCCACGCCTGAGGATATACCCTACGATTCTGGGCTTGGTCTTGTCCTCGGCGGTGTGAGCCAAGTACTTTGTTGACGCGTAGAGTTGGGCTGCGCCTTCCGGTGGAATTCGGTTGTCAAGCATGGCTGAGATTGATCTTCCTGCGGCTTGAATTTGCTCGGGGCCGCCGGGAAAGAGAATAGGTGCAAGTCGTAGCAACTCCTCCTCCATTGCGTCGCCAGGCGACTTCTTACGGAATATGTCGAAAAGACCCATGTAAGCCTCCCTCAGCTAGGAGCACGCTCGTGGCCCATCATGCCGTTGAATGGTTGAGCGCAAGTGTGTGACATCCTCCGGGCTGCGCAAGTTCGAGCAGCGAAAGAGTCAGCCGCCCCGAGACACATAACTAAACATAAAGTAGGCACAAAAAGGCCAACCAACAAACGCCCCGACGCTGAGCGCCGTTGCGCCAACGAGACGCTCGACCCAAAAACCAAGTATTGACGCTAGTAGCCCGATGACAAAGACGAACAGTGCTGCCCACCAAACGACATTCCAGCCGTAGTACACGAGGTATGCAAGGCCGGTGGCCATGCCCAATAGCGCGGACATGTTGAGGGCCAGCGCATAGCTTTGATTTGAGCTGCGAAAATTCTTAGCGTGAAGCTGCTGATAAAAGACGAAGATGCTAAACAGACAATAAAAACCTATCGACGGCCAGGATAGAGTTTGCATGTTACTATCCTCATTTAGAAAGGCCAGCACTTCAATTCCCCGTTTGGTGGGGAATTGAACAAACCGTCTAAATTCTAGGAGAGAGTCGCGCTAGCGTTGCCGAACAGCCTGCCGAGCCGCCAGCGTTGCCCCCCATTCGAAAGTCCAGGGTTCCGCGACAGACTGGGAAAAGATTCCTGAAATCATCGTTGGTGCTCCGTTCATGGAAAGGTTAGTCATTCCATTAGGGGTTCTACCACAATGGTAGTTGAGCCTTTTCGATACCGTCACCCAATAGCCGGTACTTAAGCGGGGTAGATACGAGTACGCCTTGGGGGGTAAATTGCCACCAGCGCACAGGGAAACGCGGGGTGCAATTATGAAAGGGATCGATGGAGAAGAATTGAGTGGCCTCGGAGTGACTGTAGGCGTAATTGTCTGGTTGGTTATTATGGCGATGGTCGGAGCAGAAAAATCCCCTGGAGCAAGTATAGGGGTGGGTGGAGATGCCATCTTGCTCGGCATTATTGCTATCGGAATGCTGGCCCCGGCCTGGTTCGCCGCCTCGTTCATCTCCATCTTCTTCAAAAAGAAGTAGCACCCCACCGGGGAGTGGGAACTGCACTTTCTCCAATGTCTCTGCGTTGTCAGTCTGCCAAGGCAGTCACAACCTCTTCGTATCGCAACTTCTCCAACCCTTCCCACGACAGACTATGTGGCATGTTGTCTCTGTGGACGTAGACCTGGCTTGCACACCGCTGACAGAGTGACCGGTAATCATTTCGCAAACATTGTGGGGAACTCACGCTGAAGTTAACCTCCTGATCCCGCCATGCCTGAGCGAGTGAAGCACGAGTGCAGGATCAGAGTGACCTTCTTCCCGAAAACTTCACCATTAGCTAGGAAGTTCCTCAGTAAGCCGTGCATCCTGTGCTTAATGCAAAAGGTAAAAGAGTACATGGTTGATGGAAAACCCCCGGAGGGCCAGAGGCTTCCCCCTGAAGCGGCTCAGCGCTTCAAGGCGTGAGCGGAGATCCACTCCTTAGCCTCAAGCGCAACGTTCATCAACGCTTCTAGGTCATGAAGACCAAAGGATGATGCATTGCGCCAGGTACCGGTGTGATCCTTGAACGGCCGGGAGAAGGTCGCTGAGAAGAACGGGCCCTTCTCGCTGGTGTTCTCCCAGATCGTCGCTTTGATGTTGCCGCAACGCAGCGTGTTCGCGGGTTTGTTGTTGGTAGCCATCATGTTTCCTCCTTGTATGTTGAAATGAAGTTGGCTCTCTCACAGGAAGAGGAGAGCCAATGCACATTTCACGGAGGAAACACGAGGCAGAGGCCGTTGCCGGCGTGCCGGAGAGGGATAAGCAGCGGGAGTGACAGTCTTACTGGCACGAGCGGTGCGCCTCGCAGGTGGTAGCAGGTCGGTCACTGCCGGGCATGGCTACGACAACAAACCGGTGGCTGCGGTGTAGGATTAAGGTGTCAAGCAGCCATGGGATCACATGGACCGGTTCAGCGAAGTGATCAGCGTCCTTCAATTCGGAGGTCGCGGCCTTAGGGATTCTTGATCGAGTCTGGTGAGAACGGAGAGCCGTAGCGGCCGTAGAGGTTGCTGGTTGAGTCAGGATCATATGGGTTCGTGCTCAGCTTGCAGCGGTAGTTCCCCTGTTAGTCATACAGCCGAGGCGCATCGGTAGCGAAGGGATTCGTCGCCGATTGATTGCTGAACGGACTGCCGTAGGGGCTGAAGGGATTGTTGATGCCGTCCGACTTGAAGGGACTGCCAGCAGCGAACGGATTGGACGTGGATTCAGGATTGTATGGATTCGCGCTCAGTTCTCCGATATCTTCCGCGTGGATGGTGAAAGGCGGTGGAAGCAGCAGGAGAAGAAGGAGGAATAGAACCGGCATCGCAAGCCTCCGACAAGCGGACCAACCAGTGGACTTAGGGTACTCCCGACTACAGAACAGCGCAAGTAACCATCAGGCATTGGCGGAAAAGTAGAATGTCCCGGTTTCCCTCACTTGGACATTTTTGGACCGTGAATATCGTCATTCTCACCTTCAACGAAGGGAGAAAAACCATGTAAGCACGTCCTGCCCCGAACCGTAGTGTGCCCGCTCCCGTGATCGTCTGTTCCCTCAGTTTCGTCATTGCCGTCCAACACTCACAGTTTCTAGCACGCAGCCGGGCGATAGCTCGCCCGTTTTCCCCTACCCCAGTGTAGTGATATCCGATCATCTGCTTTCGATCAATTCGGATGGCCTTTCCCACTCTCCTAGTGGTACTGGCCGGTAGCTAAGTTCGGTCGTAATGAAACGGTGTTTTTCGCGATAGCGATTTATCAATACTTGCCTTTCTTTAGTAGAATTCGAACGGTTTGCTATTTCGATGAGCATACCCAGAGTTTGTAGGTATCGCTCTTGGAAGCCTGGTCCCTTCTGGACTTGATCACTACGATCAATATCAAGGAGTTTGACAGCCTGCTCAAGATACCCTACCGCAGCTTCATCATTCTTCAATAGAAACTCAGCATACCCGGCAATCCAGAATTGATTGTAGTGATCGCTGTCGAACTCTATCAGAGTTTTTGCGGCACGAAGCATCCGATGCGCGTTTTTATCACCGAGAAGGTGAGCAGCCCCAAGCCAGAGAGCAGCCTCACGTATGCACTGTTCCAGAACTGGGATAGCCGTGTCACTATTACCGGCCTTGGCCAGTCCGATACCAAAAGCCAAGGAATCACCTTGAATGACAACTTGCTGAAGGCCTGGTGGTACGGACATGCCGGTAAGCCGAACAAACGGGTCCAGCCAGTGCTTTTCTATAAACATGGCGAGGTCTGAACCATCCCAAAATCGGATCGGAGCGCCGAGGCGTCGATCACCATGCTTTCCCTCCTCGATCTCTTTTCGAGCCGGTGTCGTTATCTCACCTGTACTGCATACAACTAGAGTTGAAATCCGCGTGAACGGATTCTGGCCTCGCAGGCCGACTCGCTTTTCAAAGGCCTGACGTATCTGATCCTCTAACGCGCTGGGGCTATGATGTGTTCCAACTTTTGCTCGGATGTCCTCCACCTTCACCTGGACACCCGTGAAGCGAGGGATGCCTTCGGGAAATACATTTTCGTGGAAGAGCACATCGATTCCTTCCTCGCTGATTCCTCCAGTGAAGTGCGGGTCAAGAAAACCCATCCTTTCGAGCAATGGTATGAGCACGCCTTTCGAAAAGTCATTCTCTCTAGCTTTCCACAGTTGGAAAGTCTCTTGGATGGTATCCCGTAGCGGTTTCATACGTGTGCCCTCCGATATTCAGATTTACCAGGCCTGCCGCCCTATTAAACGCTACTCTGTTCTGCGACACAACTTGGCTGTAGTTCGGACAGTCTGGCCCCGGTACATCAGTCGGAGTAAGATAGCATTGATAATTTAGGCAATGTTAACATGTCATCCGGCGATGGATACTTGACGAGGTTCACTCAGGTTGGAACTATTCAAAGCTATACGGGTAATCTGTCACGAGCCTACCAGCTCACCGACCTCCGGATAATCTCTTCTTCTATGAGTTGACTTAGATGCTCTTTAAGAAGGTAGCTAACTCCTGAGAGGATCTTTCCGCGCAAGTGACGAGGATTCAGAAAGAAGCCAAACAAGGTGATCCCACAGTCCAGTGGTCACTAGGGGTATTGGATGCCAGAGGCAATGGTGTACCTCAAAGTTTCACAGAGGCAGTGAAATGGTTTCGAAAATCAGCCGAACAGGGCTGTGCACCAGGACAAGAATTTCTGGGGCACTCCTATGCCCTGGGCCAAGGTGTGCCTCAGGATCATGCTGAAGCCGTCAAGTGGCTCCAAAAGGCGGTTTTGCAGGGCCAGGCTACTGTTGCTGCATATTGGGCACTGGGGTTGAGATATGCAAACGGACTTGGCACTCCTCAAAATGATGGCGAAGCCGTAAAATGTTTTAAAGTTGCTGCGGAGCAAGATCTCGGAGAGGCACAGGCTGCTCTAGGAAATATCTATGCTCAGGGTCGCGGTGTTCCAAAGGATGATCTTGAGGCCTCAAAGTGGCTTCTAAAAGCAGCGGCACAAGGTAAAGTGTAAGTTCTCCCAACCTGAGACGTTATCATTGGATGACTACTTGCTCCTAGTTGAGGCGGCTATCTCCGTTTCCGCCACTCCCACGGCGGCAGCGGGTACGGATCGGCCCACAAGCCTCGCCGCGCTTCCCGTGCCTCAGTCTCTAACTGTTCCAGCGTGACATTCCCCGGCGCATACTTCCGATACCACCAGCACCAGCCGTCTTTGACCAGCGTGTGGTTGACGTTTGTGCCGTCGGGGAGCAGCACATCGGCAAGGGTGCGCTTGTACTTGTCGTAGCCGTGCGTCTGGAGCGTGACTTCCTTGCCGAACACCAACTCGGAAGCCGCTTGCTTGGCTTGCTTGCCAAATGCTTGACCTTTCTCAGGGCAGTTAATGCCGCTGAGACGTATGCGTTCTGCGTGATGTCCGTTCAGGACTTCGATGGTGTCGCCGTCGAGGACAGAGACGACTTGGCCGGAGAAATTGGCAGCCAAAGTTGGACTAAGTGAAAATAAGAGGAGCCAGAGAAGGGAAGCTGAAAAAACGAAAGCCTGATTTAAGACACCACAAGCTACCAATTGATTTGCCGCGAAAATTTCTGATTTGTCACGGTCTTACCGTAGTTCTCAAACAAAATATCAATGAAGTTCGGCGCTAGTAAAGTCATGTCCGCAGATGACCCGGAACTATATACCTCTCCGAGCCAAATTATCTCGATCTTGCCAGAAACCTTAGATTTCACGTTGCCCATTACAGCGATCTCGAAAGTGCGAGGATATGTCGTCGAGGATGAAGAGGAAACTTGTTTCCCCCCATAGACAAAATCTGGGGAGCTGCTCACACTTACATCAGTTCGGCTAGGTCCGATTGAGTATTTATAGTGGACAGTAACCTTGGCAAGCTCTGGAGAAGAGGCCTTGAGAAACCCTCGTTCGGACATCTTTTTTTCAATAAGTTCAACTATCACTCTTTCCCTTAAACTTGCAGAGTTCTGGGAGATCACCATGAACAGAGATTGTTGCGGTGGGGGTGTCTCAGCGATAGTGGTCACCCTGCCACTGAGCATCGCGGGGCAGCCACTAAGTAGCAAGCTAAGTGCGCCCAAGAATAAGAGTTGCCTCGCCAGGCACACCTTTGAGGTCATGTGGGAAGTCCTATTTTGTTTAAGAGAACCTTCAGTGCCTCGCCCCCCTCGCCACCCGCTTTTCAACAATCCACCCTAACCATTCCAGTAGCTGAACGTGTAGCATGCCCTTCAGCAATTGTCAGCAATCTCTATCCACTTCATCCTTGCGCGGTCGAGCCGCTCGCCGTGTATGAAGCTCAACCCATCTATCCTCGACCCGCTGGCAGATGTACTGTTCCAGATCCTCCTCTGACTCGTCGTCCATCACGAGGGTTTCAACCCCATACTCCTCGCCTCGCTGCACCCAGTGAACCGCTGCCGCGAGCACGTAGAGCGTTTTCTCATTGGGGAGAATCACCGTGAGGGAACACACGTCCCCGATCAGTAACGGAAGGTTACCTGAGAAGCGCAGGCCCGTGAGGGAAAGATTCCAAACTGTGCCGTGGCCCTCAAAGTTCCCACATTGGTAGGTCACGGGACAACATACGGGGAAGCGATGAGATGGGCGAATCGAGAAGGGCATGAGGGGAGTCTCACAAGGTGGCGTATTTTAGGAGAGGTACGGGCAAACCGCAAGGCGAGGTGTGGGGAAATGGTTGTATTCAATTCACCAATCGATTTGCTATCGGTTTCTCAGTCCAATGGAGGGCGGAATCGCGCCGCGCCAGTGGCCTTTCAGATCAGGGCGATTATCCCGAACTTTCCGGGGATGAAAAAGGCTGGATGTCATCCGGCTGTCTAGCCGTCCTTACCCTAGTGATATTGTTAGGTGTACTCGTTCAAATGGCTGTCCTTACAGAACTGAAACCGATTCTGGCGCGGAATAAATTCCCAGCAATAGCTGGTTTTTCGCTCATGCCCGAGAATGTCCTTGTACTTAATCATTCCGGCACAATAGAGCTTGAGCGTACCCTCAAGAACGGTTTTCAACTCTTGATCGCTAATGCCTATTTCGATCGGGCGGCCAAACTCTCCTCCGCTAGCGATGACCCATCCTTCAGGAAGGCGTCTGTCGTCATCGGGAGTTTGGGCCAATTGTTGGGGAGCGATATCCATCAGGTAAGGCGCTCCAGTCATATTAATAATAATGGCTGGGGTTTTCCCATGATTGATAAACAGGGTTCTAGCCATAGGAGCCGTGGTTCCTTCAAAGGTAGAAGTTATCTCATTCACGATACGTTCTACCTTTGCAAAAACATAAGCACGTTCAATAGCTTTGCTCCATCGTTCCTGTTCACGGGAAATACGAGCAAGTTTGTTGGTGGCTCTATACAAAAAACATGTATAGACGCCAATTACAATCGTAAAGGCAGCAATTATCCAGTCAGTAGCCTTTACGTTGAAAAACTCGTTGGACCATTCCTTTTTTTCTGGTGTCTTGGCCTCTTCCATATCTGGAGCAAGCTTCAAATTGCCTCCTACTGTAATGTTGACAGAGGCAGGCAGAGAAGGAGGCGATGGCTGAACTACCTTTCCAACCTCGCCTATTTCCTTGGGATCAGCGGGCTTATTGTCGGTATGTGGTGGTAGGGACTCAGCCTTATGGAGATTCACAGGCTCGGCGTATGAAAATACTGGTATCAGAAAGCTTACTGCGAATACCAGAAATCTCATGGTCAGCACGCCTTGATCGCTGTGCCGAAGATGTCCGCATTCATGCGATGGATATAGTGAAACTCAAACTCGTTGACGTACATTGGGACATACAGTGCCTTGGCTTGGAGTCGCCAGGCTAGGCCGTCCACGGGTAGGTGTCAAGCGGGAGCAGGTGAGCTGTAATCCCAAAGTGATAATGTCCGCTTTCGCCAAGATAGAAATGTCCTCTTCACTGATAGACTGCCGGCCCTCACAAGGAGGGCCGGATGGTCAGAGAGGACAGAGTCATCATGAGTGTGAAGGAACTCAGGCGGGTGCATGTGATTCGCCAGACGAGGGAGCAGAAGCTGACGCAGGTGAAGGCGGCTACCCTCCTGGGGCTGACGCCACGCCACATCCGACGCCTCCTCGCACGGGTGGAGCAGGCAGGCGACTCAGGGCTCGCGCATCGGGGGCGGGGGAAGCCGTCGAACCGGCGGATCTCGGAGCAGGTTAAGACCAAGGCGCTGAAGCTGTACGAGAAACAGTATGGAGATTTTGGACCGACGTTGGCGGCGGAGAAGCTGGCCGAGCGCCATGGGATCACGCTCAGCGACGAAACCCTGCGGGGCTGGCTCCTGGCGACCGGGGTGCCGCACTTCCAGCGGCGGACGCGCCCGCATCGGGCCTGGCGGGAGCGAACGGCACATCGGGGGGAATTGGTGCAGCTTGATGGGTCGCATCATGACTGGTTCGAGGGGCGCGGCCCCCGTTGCGTGTTGATGGCCTACATCGATGATGCGTCCAGTCGGGTGTATGCCCGGTTCTATGGGTACGAAGGCACGCTCCCAGCGATGGATAGCTTCACGCGCTACGTGATGCAGTATGGGGTTCCGCTGGCCCTCTACGCGGACAAGCATACAACCTATCAATCGCCGGTCCCGCCCACCCTGGACGAACAACTCGCGGGAGTGACTCCTACGAGTCAGTTTGGACGGGCGTTGGGCGAACTGGGGGTTGAGTTGATCCCAGCCCACTCGCCCCAGGCGAAGGGACGGGTGGAGCGGCTCTTTCAGACCTTTCAAGATCGGGTGATCAAGGAGATGCGGCTCGCGGACGTCTCCGCGCTGGATGCGGCGAATCAGTTTCTGGAGGGGTATCTGCCGATCTACAATCAGCGCTTCACCGTTCAGCCAACCCAGGTCGCCGATCTGCATCGTCCCCGCCCAACGAGCCGCGAGTTGGACAGGAGCCTGTGCATCAAGACGACCCGCTGTCTGCGCAAGGATTTCACCATCGCGCATCAGGGGGGACTCTATCAGATTCATGAGACGGTCCGAGCCCCCCGTGTGCTGGTGGAAGAGCATGTGGACGGGACGATGCGGATCACGCACCAGGGCCGGGCGCTCGACTTTCACGCGATCACGTCGCGGCCCATGAAGGCGGCTGAGGCCAAGACGGTTCATCGACCACGGCGCCCGGTCACGCCGAGGCCGGACCATCCGTGGCGCAAGCGCCTGCGGCCAGAACGTACAAGCCACGCGGCGGCGGTCGGAACATAAAACCGGACATTTCTATTTTGGGAGAAAGAGGACATTTCTAAATTGGGTTGACAGCGGGAGCAGGTGAGCGAAGTGGGCTGATGAGTGGGTAGTTATTTCGATATATAATGACTCGTTGTTTCTAAAAAGGTGAAAAGTACAGTCACCTCGGTCACTGCGCTTCCTCTCGTTCATCCACAAACCTGCATGAACCTCGGCTATCAACCCCTTGAAGTTCCAGCGTCTGTTAGCGCGAGTGACGCGGCGAGGAGTTCAGCGGCTGGAAGGGCGTAGATGGGTTGTATTCGTTGATTGATGGGGTTCAACGGGTTCTTGGGATTGAATTGGTTGATGGAATTGAAGGGGTTGTTCGGGTTGAACTGGTTGATCGGATTGGCCGGGTTGCCTGGATCGTATTGATTTACAGGATTAAACGGATTCTTCGGATCGTAAGCGTTGATCGGATTCAGCGGATTGTCAGGACGGTACTGATTGATCGGATTGAAGATGATGTAGTCGCGCTCGTACTTCTCGCCGAAGCCAGGATCGGCAAGCGCAGGCGTGATTGAGAAGAGGAGCGATAGCAGAAGGAGGAAGACAATCTGCACGGCGAGCCTTTTGGAATCGAAGCACCAGAAGATTCAGCTTACTCGCCGCCAGGAGATTCAGTGGAAGCGAGGCAGAACGATTCCTGATACGTTTTCTGCTCATCCCAGAAGTGGTCCAATACAGGGTTGGTTACCGAATACTTATGAGTTTCCATACAGACCTCACAACATGAACTGATCAATGCGTATTATTAGGCGTCAGTGTCCTCGCCCTCATTGTAAAAATCACGTGGTTCTTGGGTGGTCGAATACTGCATGTTCCATATTTCATACTCCGCCAACACCAAAAATTGCAGAGCGTGATGTGCCGACTTCTGAGACTCCCAGTCGAGGTCGTTATCGTCTACAAGGCTTCGAAGCCAAGTCTTGATAGGTCCTAAGGCTTTAACTTTATTCGCTACCGCACTATTCCACTGGCTTGCATTGGGCATAGCCTTCCCTCCTGACAGATTCGTATCGATTTAAGCGGTCACCCTTTCGACGTCTTTTTCAGGGTCAACGATTTCGCTCTTGAGATTCCGATAAATCTCGAACCAAACTCATTCCTATCACACATAGTTGGATTCAGGGTTAAGGGCATTTTCCTTGTCTTTCATTTTAATTCCCGGAACAAATATTCTCAACATACGCTATCAATCCGTGACCAGCGCAAGTGGATTATCTTTTAATGCTTACAATAACTTCGTTACGTCAAATCGGTTCGCAGGATCGAACGGGTTATCGCTGTTGTGCCAATTGCTGGGCTTACAAGTTGCCTGGATCGTAGCGGTTGCCAGGTTTAAGAGGAACACGGTATCGCTCATCAATTAGTTCTCCTCCTCGTCCTCAGCGTCGCGACCCATTCGGTATTTGATGTCATAGTTCAGGATGAAGTCCAACTCCTCCGCTGTGAAGCCGTAGTGTCTCGCGAGCACTGTGTCGATTGCGTCCAGAATGGGTTTGGACTGATTTATTTCAAAATACTCTTTCTGAACAGTAACGCCCCGCGAATGAATATGTCGTTTGATTACCTTCGAATTGTGCCTGTAGTCTTTCATCAAGTTTCTACCTAATCGGTCAAGCTCGGCCACAGTATTGGCCGCAGGGTTAAACTTGAATCCGAGAAATTCTCTCTGATTTATCTGCTGGCAGTCCGATAAGGTCTGATAAAACCAGAAGAACAGCGAACTGCTCATGATTGCAATTACGCTATGTGCAGGGATCGTTGAATCGATTAGGACGTGTTTGCACTGGCTCGAGATCTTGTCTTTACCGTTCTCCTTATGAACCGGGAGGTGGTCCAGGACTTTTATCCAGTAGAGCATGCCACGGAAATAGAAAAGCCCGTTTCTCCCATGCACTCCTGAAAAGAGCTGCGAGAGCGCACTCCCTTGTGAACTGATCTTGTTCAATATGGCTGCATCATTCGTGGATGCTATTTTTGGGAATGAACCGGGAATTCTGAGCTGGGTCGATTCACCGTAAACTAAGAGGGGAAACAGAAAGTCTCGCTCCTCAGCGGTCCACTTTAAATATTTAGTGGAATAGGTATGAGCCTGGTTTGTTAGTTTTCCCTTTGCACCGAGAAAAATCGAATTGATTGTGTTGCATCCTGCGAATAGCTTGGATGGACGCCAGGCAAAGTTGCTGACCCATGAGCTGTAACACTCTCGCAGTATTAACTCCTGCAGTTTTCGCATCCGCTCGGTCGTGAATGTCGAGACTAACAGCACCAAGCCTGATCGGCCTGATCGGGCTAGAAGAGCCAAACTCCTCTCGGTGACAAAGGCGAGTAAGTTGCCGCATTCCTCTGTCGAGTATCTCCCGTTCTGCAGGCGGTAGGATTTCTCAAGCTTGCGATATTCTACGTACGGCGGATTGCCGATAATGACATCAAATCCACCAATATGGAGGATGCCGTAGAACTGGATGAACCAGTGGAACGGTTGGTGGGATTTTACCCATTTGGCGTAGGCATCCTTGTCGCTCACCTTCACATCGTATTCGCCGGCAAGGTGGCGGTTGAGTTCGTCTTCCAGTGCCTTGAGCCGATTCTGGAGCGCCTGTTTGTCGGCGGCAGGCACTAAGCCATCACCTTCGGTCTGGAGTTGGCGGAATTTGTCGAAGGTCTGCTGGAGATCGGCGGCTTTGACGGAGATTTTTTCCATCGCGTTGTCGAAGTCCAGCGTGCTGGTGACAGCGCGCTCGACTTCGTCGTAGGTGGCGTAGCCAACAAGGGTGTTGCCGGCACGGATGTTGAAATCAATGTCCGGCAGCGGCTCGATACCGAGGTTGTCGCGGGCGGTGTCCGGCTCGACCTGAGAGGCGAGTTTTAAGAACAGACGCAGCTTACAAATTTCCACCGCCTCTTCCATGATATCCACGCCGAAGAGGTTGTTGAGGATGATGCTTTTAAAGATGAAGTAGTGGCGGTTGGGGTGTGCGGCGACCCGTTCCAGTATGTTTAGGAAGTCGGAATACTTCTGGGGCGGGTGTTTCTCGCCTGAGCGGTCGAGATCGGCAACAAAAGACTCCATACGGTCGAGGCAAGCTTCGTACAGAGGCTCTAGAATGTTGAGTGAGGCGAACAGGAATGCTCCGGAGCCGCACGTCGGGTCGAGAATGGTCACCTTCTCGATGGCGTGCCAGAATGCGCGGAGCAGTTCGGGACCTTCAGTGCTGGCGATCACGTCCTGGGCGAACTGTCGGATGTCGAGGTTCAGGGTGATTAGGTCGTTGATGTCGCGTACCTCGCCAGCGGTGAGTTTCTTTCTGACGTCCTCGTAACGCTGCCGACGGGCAATGACTTCACGCCAGATTTCGGTGGGCAAGGCATACGTGTCGGGCGCGGCTTTGTTCCACGCCTTGCGGCGTTCGATCAAATTGGGCTTGGTGGCGTCGAAGCCAACGGCGACCTCAGCCGGGAGGTCCAAGGGCTTGGCCAGTGGTTCGCCTTTGGCTGGGTGGTCGGGGATGTATTTCCAAGAGAGACCGTGGCGAATAGCGGGATAGATGTATCGATCAGGATTGTCACGGAGCAAATCCCAGACGGTCGGTCCGTTAGAATTTTCAAAGGCCACCTTACACTCGGCGCGGGCATCATCGAAAAGGAACGGAAGGACGGTGTTCTTGCTGATATATTCGGTGATGTCCTCCTTCGTGTAATACGCCCCCATTTGTTTCTGGTTGATGTATTTCTCGAAGATGTAGCCGAGGACATCGGGATTGATCTCTTTGTCGTTGCGGAGCGGGCGTTCGTCGAGATGCCACTGGTATTGATCGAAGTAATCAAAGATGCGTTCGAAGGCTTTGTCGGGAATCTGAATGTCTTTGCCGTAACGCTCGGGCTTTTCGAGTTCGTGCACGTCGAACAGGCCACCGTTCAGATACGGAATGTTGCCGAGCAGTTTTTCTAGGTCAGGCGCGCGATCCTTGCGACGTTTGCCGAAGCCTTCGTGGAACAGACGTAGCAGGAAGTAGCGGTAGAAGGTGTAGAACTTGTCCTTACCCTTCTCCTGCTGACAACGTTGGAGGCGTTGGCGGAGGTAATCGGGATCGGCGTCGAGGAAACCCTTACGCTGGATGAAATAGACGAACATCATGCGGTTGAGCATGACGGACGCATACCATTCGCGGTCGGCCACCTCGCCAATGCCATCAATGAACTTGAGGAAGGCTTTCCGCTGCGTGTCGAAGTCACGGTAGAAGACTCTGGTGACGCGCTCGATGTCGAACGCAGCGCGAGCACGCCCAGCAATGGCGATGGTGGACAGTTCCCCGTTTTCTTCTTCTTCGAGTGAAACGTAGAGAATTTGCAATTTCTGAAGGAGTGAGTCACCGGACTGGCCGCGGGTGAACTCATGCGTGCGGGCACTCAAGGGCTTGCCTGTTTCTCGGCGAACCCACATCCACGACTGCCGCGAGCGGTCCCCACTCGTAAACAAAATGAGATGTTCGAAGCTGGTTTGGGTGAGGGCGCGGTCGAGCTTCAGCCGGGTGGTATGGCCAGGTAGCTGGCCATCAGGACTCTCACAAAGCCACACCGTGAAGCCGCGTTTCTCCGCGATGGCGGAGAATGCATAGTCGCGCTCAGAGATGCGGAGCGTGAGTTTCTTGCGGCTGGGTTCCCAGCCAAGCCCCTCAACAAAGAGCTTGCCAAGATCGCCAGTTTGTAACAGGAGACGACCGCGAGAAAAGTCGAAAGGCATACGTTAGTCTTTCCGAATTCCAAGTGAGCAAATAATCATGGGTTCGCGGGCTTCAACATCCTCCTTTGGCATGCAAAGCCGATCTTCCTCATGTAGTGATAGGACGAGATCGACGAGCTTCCCGTCTGTAATGCCCGCGCGAAGCTCGCGGTTGAGTATGTCACGCGTGGCTTCTGTGAGCGGCGCGTCGTAGATCGTGTCTATCGCGTGATGGAGCGGCTTAATGTCGAACAGACTGTCTTTTACCTGGGCTGCGTAATCCTTGAGCCGTTCATACACGCGGCGGCGGGCACTCGATGGTTTGCCAAGCTGGCCACCAGTGGTGATGTGTTCGGTCTGGATGCTCGTGACGGCCTTTTGCACAAGCGGGTGGTGATTCGCCAGACGCGGGAGCGCAGACGTGTTCGGCTCACATGCGGCGGCACGGAGTATCTCATGTTGGCTCTCGGTCACCGTGCGGCCTTCTTCGTCCACCCAGGCCAGGGCGTCGTTGCCATCAGCTGTGTGGGCATACACCATGACGCCAGGCTCCGATTTGGCCCCGCCTTCGCCAACGTGCTTGGGTCCGACGGCGGAAAGCCCCTTTGTGGAAAAGACCACGTTGGGGAGATCGGAGATTCTTTTCTTCAGTGTCGGATCGGTGTCACAAGCGTTCTTCCAGATTTGGTAGGCCAGCGAGGCGAGGTCTACTTCATTGTCCTCGGGATCGTCAAGGCTGCCAGATTTTTCGGTGAAGAGATCACGAATAAGACTGTCGTGTGTTTCATCCTCAAAAAATGTTTCATCGGTGCCTACGACCTCAGCATTTTCTTGAAGGCGCTGACGCACGCGTGAGCGTAGCCGAATGAGCCGCTCAATGCCATCGGCTGGCATGAAGGAGTAGCACAGAATTTGTTCGGCCTTTTGTCCGATCCGGTCCACACGGCCAGCTCGTTGGATCAGTCGGATGATGGCCCACGGCAAGTCAAAGTTCACCACGATGGCGGCATCCTGGAGATTTTGGCCTTCACTGAGCACATCGGTCGCAACCAGGACGCGCAATTCATCAGCGGATGGAACTTTGTCTCGGGCATCGTTGCTGTCCGGACTGAATCGCCATACTAACTTGGCGGGGTTATCGGTATCGCCAGTGACGCCAGCCATATCCTTGAGGCCTCTCGTCTTTAGTTGCGTGGCCAGAAACCTGACTGTGTCAGCAAACTGGGAGAAGACGAGGACTTTCTGTCTTGGATGTTTCTTGACGAGAAGCTTGTGAAGTTCAGCCAGCTTATTGTCCAGGTCTGGCTGCCATTCACCCGCGAGCTCTAGAACGGAAAAAAGCCGCTCGGCATCCTGCCGAAGATGCTTAGCTAGGTCTTCGATAAATAGATTGGGGCGCAGCCAGTCAAACAAACGACCGTGCTCCGCACGAAGGACCTCATAACCGTTGGCGCCTGCAGCAGCAAAACCGTTAAGGGAATTGATGGGTTCTTCGATGAGATGTAAAGACCCATCGCCATCTGTACCGAATAGAGAGCTATCGCTGTCCTGGTCATCAGCGCGGGTGTCAAATAAGGCGGAGTCTTGCGTACCAACCGGTAGAGGCAAGCCATTCTCCAGTGCGTGGAGATAGATGAAATTGCGCTGGATATGGCGGCGAACGGAAAGGAGAAACGAATGGCCGCTGCTTTCAAGGCGCTTGAAGAAATTTGTTCGGCAGAAACCGATGAGACGTTTGCCTGCGCGCGAAAGGTTGGCCATCACCTCGGCTTCATCAGAGCCCGGTGGAGTGTCCGGGGTCGGCATCAAATAATTAGCGAGACCGTAGCGCGGGAGATGCAGAAGACGGATGGTGTCCACCACGCGGTCAGAGTACAGCCTCGCATATTGGTCATTCGGGTCATTATCGCGGATGCGGAAGGTGAGTGCCTTCGGTTGGCGTTTGGGAAAGTGGAAACGGGTACCACCTTCAAGGATAAGGAAGCGGCGGTCTTCGTTGGTCTTGTGGCGTTCGCAGTTCGGACACTTGTCCTGAGTAGGAAGCACTACCGTGGCACACGCGGGACACTCGGTGAAGGCATAGTTGCGCTCGACGAAGCTGCGGGTGCGGCGGACCATGAATAGGCGCATCAGCTCACGCCAGTCATCGGCGTGTACGCTTTTCTCAAATGCGGAGAGGCAATTTACCGGGCACTGGTGGCGACGGGTGAACTCATCGGGCCGCCCATCGCAGTCTTGGCGCAGGTATTCTTCGGGCCGAACGCCGACGATAGCCTCGGGGTCAAGGAAGAGCCGAAGTTGGTTGGCGAGATCGAGGTACGCTTTATTGTATGGGGTGGCAGAAAGAAGAATGCACTTACTGGCGTTGCGTGAAATGTAGTCGCGAATAACAGCCCAGCGTTTACCCTCACGATTCCGTAAGTTGTGGCTCTCGTCGATGATGACTACGCGATAGCGGCGGAGGTCCGGAAGGCTGTTCTGCGTCTGCGTGATGGAAATGATCTTGGCGATTAGACGGTAGTGATGGACGTAGTGTTCCCACATGCCGACCAGATTTTTCGGACAGAGGATGAGCGTTTCAAGAGAACGCGGCGGATCCTGAAACACGCGGGCCAGCGTAGTGGCCATGAGGGTTTTGCCAAGACCGACGACATCGCCGAGGATGACACCTCCGCGCTTGTCTAGATGGCGCGCCGCAATTCGAACTGCAGCGGATTGAAATTCAAGCAGGGTGCTACGCATATCTGTCGGGATCGTAAATTCTGAAAGGCCCGCCCTCGCCTCCGCTGCCAGGTGGTACGCCATTTTCACGTAAATATGATAGGGCGGAAGTACCTCTTCGCGTGCCCAACTTTCATCAATGACCTGGATAAGCTCTTTGGTGATATCCACGCACCAATGGTCGGTCCAACGGTCTTCAAACCAGTGTGCGAGTTTTTCCGTCGCGTCGTGGTCAAGCACATCTACGTTGAGTTCGCCTTGATGGGACAATCCCGCAAATGTGAGGTTGCTGGACCCAACAAACCCGGTGATGGGGTTGTTAGGGTCTGGGCGGAAGCAAAGATAGAGCTTGGCATGGAGCGTATGGCCCAGGAAGAGCTTCACAACGACTTTGCCAGCCTTGAGTTGAGCTGAGAGGCGACGCAGGCCTGCTTCATCTTTGTCGGTGGGGGCACCGAAGGACAGCTGGACACGGAACTCTTGCGCTAAGCGACGCTTCAGCTGAATAACGGCCTGGTTGCTTATTTGATCTCCCTTTGGCAGCAGGCTGTAGGCTGTGCGAAGCTCGTCCTGCGGGAGCCGCTGCATACCGACGAGAAGGCGACACTGCTGACCAGCTCCGCCTGCCCATTTGTCAATCAGGCCATCAATTGCCTTCCAGCCGCGAAGATTGAAGTAGCCAACGCAGAAGTCGGCACGATTCGCTAGCTGGATAGTGTCTCGGAGCGCAGGAAGGAGGGACCGTTCGATGTTGTCGAAGATTCTTGGCATACTTTCTTCTCGCGTTTGCTCTGGGAGATTTCCGCCGCAGAATACCCCTTTTCCTGCGAGAAAGCATCCCAACTGGGAAGGAAGTAGCCCTGGAAGGAAACCATTCATCCCCACTCACTTACGTTCAATCCTGCCGGGATTGACACGTAGAGAAACGCTTGTTTTGCGCAAATTATCCACTTTGCGCGCTCGATACCTAGCCAGAACCCTGCTCGCCCTTCTTACGTAACAGTCAGAATTTCTATCTGTGTACTGCCGCAGTTACATTCCTTCGGGTTGCTTCGTGACAGTTGTCTCTAAGAGTCCTTAACTGTCCAAAGCAGGCCTAAGCAGTGCACTTCCCACCATCATCTCACATCGGTATGGTCAGCGCCTTGCTTGGCCGCACCGGGAGAAAGGATTGGGCATGAAACAGGATTTGCTCACGATGAAGAAATTGGCAGCGGAACTCCGCATGAGCTCGAAGTCGATCCAGCGGTCCTCTCGAAAGGAGGAGATCCCCGTTCTGATGCCTCCTTGCTCTCTCGCTGTTGCACCTGGATACATCTGATCACATCTGGATACATCTGACTAATTCCCTTGATCTACGCAGGACGGTATGGTCGGCACCGTTATGCGCATCAACGAAAGAAAGGACACGAATGAAACCCACGTTGTTGTCGGTGAAGGAGCTGGCTCAGGAACTTGGCGTAAGTACGCAATCCATTCGTCGAGCCTATTGGGACGGTCTCATCCCCGGGTATCGATTTCAGAAAATGCTGCGCTTCGATGTGGAGCGCATCCGTCAAATCTTGCTGGAACGAGGTCTCGTCACGATGAGGCCACGCCGCGCGCGACCGCCGGCCAAGGCCGGCGGCGCGCACGAAAAAGCCCCCGTTCGGTAAAACGGGGGCGGAATTTCTAGGGGCACCGTATAGGAGGGTTTCATGAGTGTCTGGACATGTGTACTCGGGTGGTTTCGCTTCACCGTGCCGGACTCCACCGTCGAAGACGTGAAGACACGGATTGGCGGGGAGTGGATCAAGGATAAAAAAGGCTTTCTTGGCTATCGGGAAGGCTGGTTCTCCCGCGGAGGGTGTGGCGGATTAGGCCGGATCGGCACGGCAGCCACCTGGGCCCCGCGGGAAGTGCATGTGGATCTCTCCCAAGAGTTGATCAGTGACTGGACCTACCAGAAATTTCACGACATCGCGACGTGGGTGTGTGAGAACAAAGGACATTTTGGACGCATCGATGTGGCCCTCGATGACCGCAACGGCGTGATCGATGTCGATCGCATCTATGCATCGGTGAAGGCGGGGAATTGTGTCTCGCACTTCCGTCAATCCCGATTGATTTCAGGCCTGGATCTGGGATCCGGGTTGGACACTGGGAAGACCCTGTGCATGGGGTCCCGTCAGTCAGATACCTATCTGCGCATCTACGACAAAGCCGCCGAACAACGGGCGAAAGAGAAGCCGGTCGAGGGCACCTGGATTCGGTGGGAAATGGAGTGGAAAGCAGAACGCGCGGATGCGGTGGGCATGGCCCTCTCCGGGCTCGATCAGGACCAATTTCAAAAGTATATCGTCGGGGTGTTTCGCAGTGCCTTGGATTTCCGTGACTGTACTAGGGCCGATGATCCCAAGGATCGCTATTACGCGCCCTTGCTGGACTGGTGGAAAGCGCTCACGGAAGGCATGCAGCGGGCGCGTCTGGTGATTGCGACGTCCGTGAAGAAAATCGAGGAGGTCAAACGGTGGGCCGAAAAGAGCTTGTCCCCGATGTTGGGGCTGCTCTGCGCCCATCCAGAGGCGGGGGAGAAGTGGTTGGTCACGACAATCGTCGAGGGGGTGGAACGATGGCGAGGAAAACACCTGGCGCTGCTGGCCAGCGGTCAGGACGCGCGGAGGCTCCGGAAGAAGATGCGGGCGTGGAACCCACGAAACGGGTTCGCTGCCGCCTCTGCCGAACCGGTGTTTTAAGGCTCTACATGTGCGGGCCGCGATTACGTGGCCGGTGTCGAGCCTGTGGCATCGTGTTCGTGTTTCTGTGGTCCTGTTATCGACAGGGCTGGTTTCAATGGTCCGAACGAAGGGAGACGGCATGTCAAAGTTTGTCGCGAACTGCGTGGTGATGGGAGTCAAGTCGAAGCCGAGTCAGGATGGGTCACGGACCTATCGGACCGCGATGCTCTATTTCGACGACGATACGACGAGTTTGGAGGCGAGTATCTCGGATGAGCACGAGCACCTCTACAAGTTGATGGAGGCGAACAAGATGAAGCCCTGTCACCTCACGGTGAATCTCCGGGAGTACAAGGGGCAACGGTTCATTGACGTGACCGGGTATTCGCCGACGGGGGCGGTCTCGCTCCCGCCAGCCAGTAAATAAATAGAGGAGAAGAGGACGAACCATGGTCTGGACCGTGCTGACCGTCGTGGAGCAGCTCGAATACGCAGCCTTGTTCGTCCTCTGTTTCCTGATGGGGATCGTATGCGGAAAAGGGTGAGTCTGTATCTCTACATGTTGCTGGTCGAAGCCATCACGGTCTATCTCGTGGTCTTCCCGGTCTATGCGTTTCAAGTGTCGTCGTCGACCACGGGGTATGTCCGCACGCTGACCCCCAGCGGGGCTTCCACGATGTTTGCGGCCAATCGGGCCTCCACCATTGCCTCGGTCGCGTCGGCGGCCTCGGCTGGGGGGGCCGCCTCCTTCGCGCTGCGGTTGGTGACGGGGGCGGGATGGATCGGGCTCGGGGTCATGGCGGGCTTGCTGCTCTATGAGGCCTACTATACGCCGGCTGAACTGGCGGCGGTGAAGGCGGCGGCGACAG
Source organism: Nitrospirota bacterium (assembly GCA_016219645.1). NCBI lineage: Bacteria > Pseudomonadati > Nitrospirota > Nitrospirota bacterium. The sequence goes on along the minus strand of JACRLR010000034.1, from coordinate 68,612 downwards.
TGCCCGCCCATCAGGTCGTGCCTGGCGTGACCCTACCGGCGAATGCGCAAGTGATCCAGCCCTGTGCCGCGCCGTTTCCCTGTAGTGGGTACGATGCGATTCTAAACATCCCTGGGACGGCCCCACCGGGGACCTCAGGGTGTGTCATTGCGGTTCCCGTGATGCCGGCGGGGTGGTGGCTGTGGGGATCGAACCCGCAAGGGGACGGGGGCTGTATGATCGGGCATCTGACCGGTCAAGCGAATGCGCCGGTCACGGTGCCAGCCACGACGGGCACCCCGGCTGAGGTGGCGGCGGTCCTCCAGAACTTGCCGGCGTCTGATCCCTTGTCGATCGAGTCGAATACGGTGCCGGTAGGCGTCGGGGCGTCGTCGACGCCGGCGGATCAGGTGGTGTCGCAATCCGTGCCGGCGTCGCAAGTCACCACCCAAGTCGTCCCAGCCTCACAGGTGGGACCGACGGATGTGGTGGTGAATAAGGATGCCACGGCCCCGGCGGGACCCGTGCCGACGCAGACCAGTACCCAAACCTCGACCACCACGAATACGACCACCACGACGACGATTACGAATCCGGATGGCTCGACCACGACCACCAGCACTACCACGGAAACGGAGGAGGCGCCGGTCAGTGCGTGCAGTACTGGGAACCATGAGCCACGGACCTTCGGCGGCATCCTGCAAGATCATATGGACCGCTGGAGTGGGTCCGGGTTGCTGAGTGCGCTCAACCTGCTCAAGACGCTGACCTGGCCGACGACGCTGCCCACCTACGCGTTGCAATCGAATCTCTTGGGCACCTTCACGCTCGATTTCTCGGCCTGGTCCGGCATGCTGACCGCGATTCGGTCCATCATCATCGCGATCGCGGGGTTCGTCGCGTATCGCATCATCTTTGCGGGGGCACGATGACCGCGATTCTTCAACTGATCTATTGCTTCCTCCTCGACATGATCGCGAGCTTTAAAGACATCTGGCTGATCGGCTTCGATTCGGTCCTGGGTCCGGTGGATGCGCTCCTGGCTTCGGTGGGCACCGGCAGCCTTACCGTCCCAGTCATCGCGGATCAGTATGCCTGGCTGCTCGGCGCGACCGGTCTCTCGCAAGCGCTCGCCATTGTCGCGGGGGCCATGGGGGTGCGCTTCCTGCTTCAGTCCATTCCGTTTGTCCGTTGGGGGTCATAAATGGATGAGTGGAACCGTTCTGCGCATTGTGTGTATCGGACCTCGGTGACGGAGCGCCTGCTGACGCAGCAGGTCGCGTCTCGGCGCGGCCTGAGTGTGTCGGCCTATATTCGTGAAGCGGTCGTGTTCTACATCCTGTTGGATGGCGAGGCGTCTGAGGTGCTGACGGCAGCGGACGCGTTGGGGCCCGAGATCTTAACCTTCGTCCGAAATAAGCTCCGCGATGTGGAACGGGTGATCGAGCACGCATGATTGAACTGCTCGAAGGGGTCCCAGGGTCAGGGAAATCCTACTACGCGGTGTCAGAGCGGCTGCTCAAGTGGGTCCGGGCCGGTCGTCGCGTGTACGTGTTTGTCGAGGGATTCTATCTGGATCGGCTCGCGCTGTTTGAGGGGGTGGAGATGAGTCAGCTGCAGAAGCAAATCACGCTCTGGATGACAGGCGAAGACGTGAAGGCAGGGCTGCTGCAGGTCGAGCCGGGATCGGCCGTGTTGATTGATGAAGTCCAAACGATCTTTCGGTCGAAGGACAAAACGGACCCTGAACTCCTGCGCTGGCTGGAAACGCATCGCCATCGAGGGATCGATCTCGTGCTGATGTGTCAACAGTATGGGCAAGTCACCCTCGGGGTGAATCGGTTGGTGGAAGCGACGACGAAGTTTCGCCGGCTGGATCGGTTCGGCCTGAAGAATCGGTATCAGGCGTCGGTTCGAGGTAATCCTGAGGAGCTCGAAGTGATTCGGATGTTTTCGGGCAAGTACGAGCCGAAGCTCTACGCCTACTACTCCAGTTACTCATCAGCCGCGGTACGTGAAACGGCGCGAGGAGGGTCCATGTTGAAAAGTCCCACGGTGCTTATTGGGGGACTGGGTTTCGTCGTGGCGCTCGGCTGGTTTGCCTTTGGGGGCTGGCTCTCCGGGGCGAAACCGGCGCCAACGGCTGCCGTCTCGAAACTCCCGCCTCCCCCTCCCCTTCCGGCTGTGCCACCACCGGCCCAGTCGGTGACGGGTGTGCCACCGATCGCGAAGAGTCCGGTACGGCCGGTGCGCATTCACGGCGGCATGACCACGAGGCGTGAGGGTACGGCCGTCTGGTTGTGGGTGTCAGAAGACGGACACCTCATGACGGAGGAAGAGATTGCCGCGGAGTCAGGCGGGACGGTCTCCTCGCGCATGGTGCGCGGGGTGCGGGTGTTAACGGGAACGGGGGTGATCTATGGGGGTACGAGAGCAGACATCACGAACGCAACAAACTTTCTTGAACGAGTGGCAGCGGAAGGGGCTGTTCATCCGGCTCCCGCCCTCTCGGCACCGAGTGTGGGGCCTTCGGCTCCTGGGCCGTCTGGTGATCCACCGGCACCAGACCCTCCTCCGTCTGTGCCACAGCATCCGGGGATTCTGGCGACGCCACCAGGGCTCCTCTAGAGAATGACCATGGATCAAGCGGCACTCGATGCGATCGTGTACTGGGCGGGCGCGTGTTTCCTGGGAGGCTTTGCGGTCGGTGTGATCGTGAAGTTGTTGCTTGGGAGAACGGAGTGAGAGGAGGTGAGTGCAGATGATGAAGAAAGTCGCATTGCTGGGACTCGGTGTATCCGTGATGGCCACCGAAGCCATGGCGCAGGTGTTCCCCGTGGATGCCGCGACCTCGACCACGATCACCAGCGTCAAGGGTGACATCGTGGCGTGGGGCGTCGTGTTCATCGGGGTGGCGCTGACGATTTTCGCGTACAAGCGCGTCAAGTCGTTGGTGCGGTAATCGGGTGAGATGGGGCGGTGGCCTGTGCACGGGCTGCCGTCTTGTCTGAGGGAAGGGGCGTCCAATGGTGCTCGCAACGGTCGCGACAGATTTACAGCAACTCGGTAACGCCCTCGCGGCGGATCTCATCGGATGGGGCGCGGCAGTGATTGGGATTGCCCTCACGGCGTCCGCGGTGATCTGGGTGCTCCGGTTGATCCGTGCCTAAGCCCTCACACGCCGGGCCAGCCCTGATCGGCGAAGCTGTAGCAGCGCTCGTCGGCGAGGATGAGATGATCCAAGAGCGTGATGCCGAGCAGGTCGGCGCCCTGCCGGAGTCGGCTGGTGAGCACACGATCCTCTGGACTGGGGGTGGGATCGCCGGAGGGGTGATTGTGCGCACAGATCCAGGCGCCGGCATTCATCAGGATCAGCGGTTTGAAGACTTCGCGCGGATGCACGATCGAGAGGGTGAGTGAGCCCACGGATACCACATTGACCCCGATGATGCCGTGCTTCGCATCCAGTCCGCAGACGAGGAATTGTTCGCGGTCGACATGCGCAAACAAGGGCCGGAGCAGAGCCGCGGCGCCGACCGAGGTCAGAAGCGGGGAAGCGGCCGTCGTGGCCCGACCTTCCCGCACCAGCGTGACGCGATACCGAGGTACCGCATAGGGGTTGCGCGGCTTCGGCTGCCGTATCAGATTCAAACTGCCTTGTGAACTGTGAATGGCCATCTCCGCCTCCTTCTTCAACACAATGTTTAGCCCCACCCTTCACAGCACAGGGGTGGGGCGTCGAAGAAGCAGGCGGGATGGCGCGCTCGCGGGGGACAGGCCTGAAGTGGCTTCCGGAAGGCCTGGCCGCTGCTCTGCAGCGCCAGCTTGCACCCACTGGGGGAGCAGTCCGAATCCGATGTCGGGTGACACGCGGGAGCAAGGTTGGGGAATGGGGGTGTCGCCAGACTCCTCCGGTGTGTGTCTCTATGCTACTGACGATTAAAGACCTTGCCGAACAGTTGCGAATCAAACCCTCGACACTCTATGCCTGGGCGGCACAGAGCAAGATCCCGTGCGTCCGCATTCATGGACTCATCCGATTCCGCCCAGAAGACATTGAAAGATGGCTGTCAGGGTTTGCACCGCACCGACCCGCGTTGCCTGACTACAAGCGGCGCGGGAGAGACATTGACGAGATCATTGCGGCGGCGAAACGGGCTATCTATAATCCCCGGCACGGGGAAACCGGACCAGCATTGAGCCCTAGGAAAGGAGAGTGAATGGGGCTCTATAAAAGAAATACGGTCTGGTGGATGAGGTTCAAATATCACGGTCAGCAAGTGCGACGATCCACGGACACTTCGGATCGGCGATTAGCAGAGGCGATCCTCGCGAAGATCACGGTCGATATCGTCGAGGGTCGGCACTTTGAGAAACGAGAAGAGCAGGAACGGACGTTTGTTGAACTGATGGATCGCTATCTGAACGAACATGTCAGGAAACAGATGAGTCAACGATCCTTCAGCGGCTACACGAAGAACCTGCTGCCCTTCTTCAAGGGCGCTACCTTGGCCGAGATTACGCCGAAGCGCATCGTGGCGTATAAAGCCAAGCGGTATGCGGATGGGGTGGCACCGGCCACTATCAACCGTGAGCTCGCCTGCATGAAGAAGGCGTTTAATCTCGCCATCCGGGAATGGGAGTGGTGCCGGGACAATCCTGTCGCGCGTGTCTCCATGGAGAAAGAGCGCAATCGTCGGGACCGATGGTTGAGCACAGGAGAAGAAGAGCGTCTTCTCCAGGTTGCACGACCCTGGCTCAAGGACATCATCCTGTTCGCATTGCATACCGGCATGCGGATGGGGGAGATTCGAGCGTTGAATTGGGACGGAGTCGATTTCTTCAGAAAAACTGTGACCGTATTCCGGTCAAAGAACGGAGAGCGGCGAACCATCCCCATCAACAGTCTCGTGCTCGATGTCCTGAAGCGAAAAGCCAAGGTGCGCTCGATCAAGAGTGATTATGTGTTCCCGAGTGACACGTTCACCCTGCTTGACGACAGCCATCTTCGACGCGCCTTTCGTGGCGCGATGAAGGTGTGTCGAATCGAGAATTTCCATTTTCATGATCTCAGGCATACCTTTGCCACGAGGCTTGTGCAATCAGGGATCGATCTCTATAAGGTCCAATGTCTCTTAGGGCACAAGTCGCCGATCATGACTCAGCGTTATGCGCACCACTATCCGGAGAGCCTGCGCGAAGGAGTGGAAATGCTGGCGGGGTACAGCCTGCCTAGCACAGGGGGGGGCACAAAATTAGCACACATGGCACAAACGGCAGGTCCGGCACTGGCGACGAGTGGTGTAAGTGGTTGAAGAATTTGGTGGGCCGTGTAGGGGTCGAACCTACGGCCCGCTGATTAAGAGTCAGCTGCTCTACCAACTGAGCTAACGGCCCACCGGGTATTCAATTTTCGATGCCGACCACTGGCGGTAGTTTATCCTCGGGCGTCAAATCCACAAGACTCAGCCGAGCCCGCGGTACGAGCAAGCTCGGTTTGGTGCGCCTGACAGGATTTGAACCTGTGGCCCTCAGCTCCGGAGGCTGATGCTCTATCCAGCTGAGCTACAGGCGCTCCCGCAACCAAGGGACGTGACAGTAGCATAGGATTTCAACCTCTGTCCAGCAGCAGAATGCTGAAAAGGTCCGCCAGCGGCGTTCTCGCATCGCTCAGGTCCTCAACGTACCCCACAGGGTACGCCTCCGGATCTTCGCTCGCTGCGGCCTTGCTGGACGAGCCTTTTGAGCATCCTGCGCGGCTCAAGCGAGAGGGGCGAGAAAAGCGCGACAGGCGCGACTCACGAAGATGAAACCTCTACCCTTAACCTTCAGTCCTCAGACTTCCTCACCCATCCCGCTTTTCTCGCATGTCTCGCGAGTCTCGCCCGGTATGAACCCGTAGGGTAGGAACACCTCGTCGCCGGTAGATGATTCTGTGGCTCGATGGATCTCGTTGAGGGAAGCGGCTTCTTCCTGCGCTAAGCGATCTTCTTCTTGTCGGAGTGCGGTGGGAAGCCGCAGGATCGGGATACAGGTTTGGACTTCGCAGGCGCCATGGGTCAGACCACGATCTTCTGTCGGGATACCCATCGATCGGCAGACGAGGGGGCGGTAGTCGTAGAGGCCACAGCGGCCATCTGCTTCCAGGGCTGGGCAGGGGCGATTGTGAAATTCCGTGACTAACCGGTCGATCTCCTGATCGGACCATGTATCGAGAAAAGTGGTGTGGGTGAGTTGTGGGAACGCGGCCTCCATGGCAGCGGTCTGCTCGGAGGCACGCTGGACGATTCGTTGGCGGTGATCCGGTGGCAAGACGTCCAGCCCCTGTTGGAGAGTCTGGATGTCGAGGAGCGTGATCGGAAAGGGACCGATGCAACAACTGGTACAACCGAGCCGGCAGGGAACTTCACCGAGCAGGGAGGCAGATGCCCGCTGAAACCAATGATCGGTATTCCTATAAAGAGGGGCAAGGTCGGGTGGAGTGGGATCTGGGAGCCTGTCGGACACGGGGGCTCATTCCCCCTTGAAGGAAAGATCGACGATGAGATGGCCTTGGGGTGAATAGAAGCCCTGGTCATCGATCTGGACGATTCCGTTGCACTGGTCTTGGTAGAACTCCAGAATCCACCCGTTGAAATCGTAGCCTTCATCGGTCAACCCATCCTGAGGAAACCGAGTGGTGAGTATAAACCTCGAGCGCTCGATATGCCCTCGCACAAGTCCTGCTTCAATATCGTCATGGGCGGAGAGGATGTCCAAAAACAGTTTCTTCTCTGTGTCGAACACATCCTGGTAGCTGCCTCGATCCCTGACACAGAACACTTGAATCGGTTTTCTGTTCCGATCATACCCGAGCGTCACCTGGACCCATGCCCATTCATCCAACATGCTGTCGTCCATGTCCGGCGGAGTAATCGGGGTTTGCCCATGTGACTTGAGAAACTCCACAAGCAAACGGAGCGGGGGCGAGTTTTCCTTCTGACAAAATACGCGAGAGTACTGGTATTCTTCTGTTTTCGCTGCATCGGCCGGCTGAGCAGTCGATGGCACGATCGGTAGTTCTTTTGCCATGCTCACACTCCGGAGTCTGTCAACCGTGCGGCATAAAAATGGAAGCGGCCTGTACTCTACGCCGGCTGGCCCCGAAACTGCAAGACGCCGGTGAAGGCTATTCCCTACAGCAGGTCTGTGTTTTTCTGGTTGACAGCCTGTGAGCGCTTGGATAGACTCCCGCTGGTTTTCGCCGCTTCCAGCGATACGACTATTCGTTCATGAACATTCATCGAGTCTGAGCGGAGTCAAGCGGGGCGAGTTCACTACACTTCACCATCTTTGTTCTTTTAAGGAGGTTGCTCGTATGGCTAAGTCAATGACCAAGTCGCAAATCGCCGATTACCTGGCCCAGAAGACCGGGTTAACCAAGAAAGCTTCCGTCCAGCTCATGGACGACTTTGCTGCCTTGGCCTACAAGGAGGCGAAGAACGTGTTTGTGATCCCTGGAATCGGGAAGCTCGTCTTGGCGAACCGCAAGGCTCGCATGGGCCGGAACCCACAGACCGGCGAGGCCATCAAGATCCCGGCCAAGCGCGTGGTCAAGTTCCGCGTGGCCAAAGCCGCAAAGGATGCGATCCTCGGAAAGAAGTAGCTGAAGATCGTTCGGCATGAAGTACCAGAGGGCCGGCTCCCTGAAAAGGGCGCCGGCCTTCTATTTTGCGGCGCCATTACAGTGAGGGACCAAGCCCCGTTCCCCCCATGCCGTCGTGCCCCACCAGCCTGATCGCGTCGCCGTTCTGAACCAGTGAGTCCTCACTGGCGATCTTCTTATTCACTGTCACCAGCACTTTCTTCTCGCGAATGAGTTGGAGGAGATGGCGAAGCTGAATCCCCTGCCGTTGAATCACCTGACGGACGGACATGGGGGAAGGAACTTCACAGGCAAGGTCGCGTTCACCATCGACGGTTTGCAGCTGACCCATTAAAGAAATCGTCACCATGATCGGACGCTCCTCATCACAGAAGGCAGGTTGAGGTCAAGGTTAAGGTTGAGAGCGCTCGGCCCGTTGACTCCATGCCGGCCGCTATCGATAATGCTGGGCCATGCCGTCACTGGATATCCAGAATCCCGGAATGCCGGATTTGCAATTCGTCCTGTTCGTATCGGCCCTCTGCACCGCTGATCTCAGGACACTCAATGTCCCGTCGGAACTCCGAACCACGATTTTCGATCGCTGTTGGGCGCTGATCCATACAGAGGCGCCACCGACCGATCCCAACGCACGGGTGCTCGATCTTCGCGAGGGCACGGAATTGACGCTGGAAGCCTGCCTGTCCACGATCCGCTCGTTGCTGACGGACGCAGGCATTCAGACGCTCATCTGGGACCATCCCGTGAGTGACCCGACCCACGAGAGCACGCCGGCTGCGAAGCCCTTGATCGATCGGCTTGGGCAATTGTACCCCGATCCTCCCGAGATCGTCGATCCCGAAAAGCCGGCGGGATGAGCGACAAAGAAGAGGAGACGCATTGTGCAGGTCACGACAACCACAATCCCAGGCCTCTTGCTGATCGAGCCGGACGTCTTCCGCGATCCACGGGGCCTCTTTCTCGAGACCTACCATGCACGCCGCTACGAAGACGCCGGTGTTCCGGACACCTTCGTTCAGGATAACTATTCACAGTCAATGAGGGGCACGTTGCGCGGGCTCCACTATCAAGAGCCGCACGCCCAGGGGAAGCTCGTGATGGTGACTGACGGAGCGGTCTATGATGTCGTGGTGGATATCCGAAAGGGATCGCCGAGTTTTGGCCGCTGGTACGGAGCAGAGCTCTCGGCTGAAAATCGGCACCAGGTCTATGTACCGCCCGGTTGTGCCCATGGATTCTGCGTGACCAGCGACCGCGCTTCGTTCCTGTATAAATGCACCGACTACTATGCGCCGGGCGCCGAGCGGGGCATTATCTGGAACGATCCGGCTCTCGCGATTCCCTGGCCGGTTGCAACACCCATCTTGTCTGCCAAGGACCGTACCTACAAGCCCTTGGCCGAGATGGAATCGGAATTGCCACTGTATAGGCCGGTCGGATGACGAACGGACGTGACCCATTGATCTACGAGGATGACTCTGTTAATCACCGGGGGCTTAGTGATAAGATCGCGGCGGCGGTGACGGCGAAATTTCTACGTATAGGGAGGAGGACACCATGGGGAACAGTTTGAAAGGGACCAAGAGCCACGACAATCTCAAGGGAGCATTTGCCGGGGAGTCCCAGGCCAATCGGCGCTATCTCTATTTCGCCCGGCGGGCTGATATCGAGGGGTTTCCTGATATCGGCGGCTTGTTCCGGGATACGTCCGAAGCAGAAACAGGCCACGCCTTCGGCCACCTGGATTTCTTGAAGGAAGTCGGGGATCCGGCAACCGGGATCGCGATCGGCAATACCGAGGCCAATCTGAAGTCCGCCATCGAAGGCGAAACCTACGAGTACACGCAGATGTACCCCGGCATGGCCAAAACGGCACGGGATGAGGGCTTTCCTGAACTCGCCGAATGGTTCGAGACACTCGCCAAGGCGGAACGGTCCCATGCGAATCGCTTCACGAAGGGGCTCGACAGTCTGAAACAGTCATAGGGCTGATTTTCATCTGACATTACGAAGGGTGAGCCGGGATATCCCGGCTCACCCTTCGTGCTTTGCGCGCTTGTATTCGTGGGACGTCACAGGAGAGAATAGCAATCGTGAACGGTCTGAACCTCATGACCTCCATCGATCCCGCACGGCTCCAGAAAGAGACGCAACGTATCTATGACGTCTGCGATGGCTGCCGTCGCTGCTTCAATCTCTGCCCGTCATTCAACACGTTGCTCGACGGCATCGACCGGTATGAGGGCGACGTCGCCAAACTCACGCCAGCCGATCATCATCGGGTGGTCGATGAATGCTACTATTGTAAACTTTGCTACAACCACTGCCCCTATACGCCTCCGCATCAATATGCTCTCGATTTTCCCCGCTTGATGATCGCCTGGAAAAAGCACCTGGCCGCAACGCGCGGGGTGGGCTGGCGTGATCGGTGGCTGATCAAAACAGATCTGCTTGGTACGCTGGGGACTCTGGTCGCGTCGGTCGCGAATTGGGCGATGGGCAATCGGTTCCTTCGCGGGCTGATGGAATCGTGGGGCGGCCTCCACCGGGATCGGCAGGTCCTGCACTTCTCTCCAGAGCGGTTTACCCAGTGGTGGGAGCGCCGAGGGGCAGCACAGGTTCCTGCTTCCGCACAGCGGAAGGTCGCGCTGTTTGGAAGCTGCTTGATCAACTATCAAGCGACCGATATCGGCAAAGCGACGGTGCAAGTCCTTGAAAAGAACGGCGTGCACGTCGTGATTCCCGAACAACGTTGTTGCGGCATGCCCTCGTTCGACACCGGCGATACGGCAGCAATTCAGCAGGCTGCCTCGGCGAACATCGCGTCATTTTTGCCGTGGGTGGAGAAAGGGTATGAGATTGTCGTGCCGGTGCCCAGTTGTAGCTTGATGTGGAAGCGGGAATACCCGGAGATCGTCGGCGGCCTTGATGCACGGCGCGTGGCGGAACGAACATTCGATGTGTCGGAATATCTGATGAAACTGAAGCGGGAGGGCGCCCTGGCCACTGACTTTCAGCGAAACCCGGGACGAGTGGCCTATCAGGTGCCCTGCCATCTGCGGGATCAGAACATCGGATTCAAATCCAAGGAACTGATGGAGTGCGCCGGCGCACAGGTCGAAGTGATTGAAAAGTGTTCGGGCCACGATGGTTCATGGTCCGCCAAGACGGAATTCTTCCCCCTCTCGATGCTGATCGCGCAGAAGGCCGTTCGGGTGATTGAACAGGCTCCGGCGGATCTTGTCGCCTCCGATTGTCCTCTGGCGGGATTGCAGCTGGACCAAGCCGGCGCTATGGCCCATGCCGGCGGCAGGCCGACGAAACATCCGATTCAAATCGTGCGCGATGCGTATGGGTTGCAGTCATGAACGGCAGGATGCTAGGCGTGAGGGGTAAGGCGTGAGGCGTTATTCGTGAAACGTTAGACGTAAAACGCAAGAAGCGCCGTTCGTGAAGCGAAAGAAAGACGATGAAACAACTTGTCCAAGCTGATCTGTTGTCTATGGCTGACTATGAGCGCCAGCGGGAGGGGCTCCGCTCGCAGATCATCGCACTGAAGCAGCGGCGGCGGATTTCCGTCGGGCCGCTCGTCACGCTCATCTTCGAAAATCGCGAGACGTTGCGGTTTCAGACGCAGGAAATGATCCGGGTCGAGCACATTATCGATCCCCGCAAGGTCCAGGAAGAGTTGGATGTCTATAATGCCCTCATGCCGGGATCCGGTGAGTTGAGCGCCACCCTGCTGATCGAGATCACGGAACAGGACCGGATGAAAGAATGGCTCGACATGTTCATGGGACTCGACCACGGAGAAACCGTCGCGATCCGCGCCGAGTCCGAACAGGTCTTCGGACAGTTCGAAGGCGGCCACAGCCATGAAACAAAAATCAGCGCAGTCCATTTCGTCAGGTTCCGGCCGACTGCGTCGATGACCGCGTCGTTCGCCGACTTGCGTCAACCGGTTATGCTGACGGTGCATCATCACGCCTACCATGCAGAGGCATCTGTTCCCGGGAGCATGCGCGAAGAGTGGCTCTCTGACCTCGGCGCGTAAGCGCCGAGGTCATGTTGAATGTTTAGTGTTGAATGGTGAATTGACGGGAGATTCTCTGATCGGAATTCGACATTGAACATTCAAAATTAAACATTGGGTTCATATGTCTACCGTCCTTTTGACAAAACGTATCGAGTTTGCGGCGGCCCATCGTTACATCAAACCTGAATGGGATGAGGCGAAAAACCGTTCCGTGTTCGGTCTCTGCTACAACCCGCCGGCACATGGGCATAACTACCTGATCGAAGTGACCGTCACCGGCGAGGTGGATCCACAGACCGGCATGGTCGTGAATCTCTTCGATTTGAAGCGTATCCTGCTCCATGTGCTTGAAGAATTCGACCATAAGAATTTGAATCTCGACATGCCCTATTTCAAGGACCGGATCCCGACATCCGAAAACCTTGCGCTGGTGCTCTGGGCCAAGCTGGATCAGCAAGAAGCCATCGGGACCCTCCATGCGATCAGGTTGTATGAGGATGAAGATCTCTACGCAGACGTGACGGCCGCAGCAGGACTCGACGTCGCCAGTGTCACGCGCCGCTACTCCTTCACGGCAGTACAGGACGGCAGGCCAGGCCCTGAGTGGGATTGCTTCATCACAGTCCATGGCACTATCGACCCCGTCACCGGTATGGTGACGGATATCGGTGCCCTCAACCGGTTGGTCCAGGAAAGGGTGGTGCAGCGGTTCGACCGGCACGACCTTCGTGAGGCCCTCGGGACTCAGTCTGTGACCGGTGAGCAGCTAGCCGAATATATCTGGACACAACTGGTCTCTTCTCTCCCATCGGGAAGACTATCGAATGTCCGTCTCGTTCAGTCCCGGGATTTGTCTTTCGAATACGCAGGCTAGCAGGATCCGTTTGGTTTCTCTGGTTAACCGGTTTGTTTGGTTTCTTTGGTTCTCAGAACTACACAAACACAACAAACCAAATAAACAGATGGAACGGGGACAGCCACCAAGCAGAAGGGTGGCAGTCCCCATCGCTCTATGCATACAGGTCTGATCTCTGCGCTGCTGATGTCGTGCTTCCTATGGACGCCGGTGGCCTGGGCTGTCGAGGAAGGGGACGCGATCCAGAAGACCATCAAGGAAGCCGCCATGGCAGCCTCAACCTTTTCCGAATCCAGAGATAAGCATGCCGTGTTGAAACTCTATACCAAGGACTATGTCGGTATTCAGGATGGCGAGACGGAGACGAGGGAGTCCATCGAGAAGTGGCTGTCGGACTATGAAGCTGAGCTCAAGAACGGAAGCAGCCTGCGCTTTATCAGCTCCGTGTCAAACCTACAAGTTCGGATCCCAGGCCCCACTGCTTGGGCGACCTACGACTATGTGTTTCAAGCGATCAGGAAAGGCGAACTCGAAGCACAGGACGCCGGGCAATGCACCACCCTCCTCCGCAAAGAGGGCTCCACCTGGCTGATTCAGCACGAACACTGCTCGAAGACGCGATTGACGAAATAGTTTCCTGCCTCCGGAGTGACCCTCACGGGCTCGGGGGGATCGCCGTCCCTCCGGAAAATTCACTCGCATGTGCAAGTAACCTGAAAATTGCCCTCCAAGCTTGCTCGTTATCTCTTCAGGGATGGGGGCTGATTGATCTTCCACTGCGCGCATCCAGCGAATGCTGGTTCATCTGGTCTATCTCGTCTATCTGGTTTGTCTTGTTAATCACACTGGAAATTCATCCGGAAGAACCAGATAGACCAGAAAGACCGGCCAACCAGACAGACAAGCCCGAGCGCGTTGCGCGAGCACAGAAGATCATCAGGCTCCATCCCCTTCTTTTCTATTTCAGCAGGTGATCTGAAATCAGGGCGGCGAGTTCGTCCGGCTCCACCACTCCTTCACGGGTCAGGAGCAGCTTGCCATTGGAAAAGAAGTGCGTGGTGGGGTAGGTCTCGAAAGTGTGGCTCTTCTTGATCTCACGGCAACGGCCCGGCACGTGCATCTTGGCCTTGCCGACCTTCACGTCTGGAAATGTGACGGCGATCTGTTCCAGGATCGGGTCGTAGGTCTTGCAGGGCTCACAGGTCGCTAACCCATAGGCGACGATCGAGGCGGGTGCCTCGGTAAATTCCTTGTAGTTTTCGTCTCTGACGTCTTCGACGGTGCCAGACATGATTAAAAGGGTTAAGTGCTGAGTTCTGAGTGCTGAGTGAGCCAAGAGATCGGTCTCAGCACTCAGTCCTCAGCACTAATCAGCTAAGCTTGGCGAGAGCTGCAAGGATGTCCTTATCCTCCCGCGCTACCTTGATTTCCTGCACCTTCGCATAGGCGACCTTGCCGTTCTTGTCCACGATGACAGTCGCGCGCTTCGAGCAGTTCAACGGCTCAAAATAGAGACCGTAGCCCTTTGCGGTGGTCCGATGGACGTCCGACAGCAGCCGATGCTTGAGGTCCATGGAGTCAGCCCAGGCCTTGTGGGAAAAGAAGCTGTCGCAGCTGATGCCGAACAGTTCTGCATTGGCCGATTGGAACTTGGGGAAGTCGTCGGTCAAACACTTGTTCTCGCCTTGGCAGACCGGGCTCCAGTCCAGCGGATAGAAACAGAGGACGACATTTTTCTTGCCACGATAGTCGCTCAGCTTCACGTCCTGCTGGTCCTGGTCTTTTAAGTTAAAATCCGGTGCGGTATCGCCTACCTTGATTTCCGGTGCTACGTCGCTCATCTGTACGCCTCCTTCATTGAGTTTAGTCCGGCCCCTGACATAATCTCGCCCGTATTTTTTACCGTGCGGCTTGAAAGCTTGTCAACGGTCCTGAAGGCCTAGAAGGACCCGTGAAACGTGGAAACCAGCAGGTTGCTCTGGTTTGTTTGGTTTTTTGGTTGAACGAAACTAATTAGATGAACCAAATCAACCAGATAAACAAAACAAACCAGATCAACCAGCCGGTAACGGTCGAATTTCCCGAAAGCTCAGCATACGGCCGGCCGGCGCGGCGGTGCGGTGGTTGGCGATCGCAATGCTCTGACCCGAAGAGGCGATACGAATATGACTTCCGACTTTCGGCGACTGTCCGATCCTGGTCAATTCATCCGCCGTTTCTCTGAGGAGATCACGGATAGGCTGGTCCGGGAGGCCAGGGGCAAGAAACATTTCGAGTTCATCCACGCCGAACTTGCTCAGGCCGAGCGTATAGCACCAGTTCCGATGGCCTTGTTCATCCTCAGCCTGCAGGACCGGAATGTGATCGCTCACGTTGAAGAGGGTGAGGGGGCGATCCTGCCAATCCGATGGATTGACGTACTGATCGGTGGTGATGTCATAGGCCGTCCCTTGCGTAAGGAGTGTAAGCCCCCGCGCGAGCCGGGCCGCAAATAAAATGGTGTCCGGCATATCGCGCGGAGGCATGAGGGATGGCGCAACGGCCCCAACATGTTCATGTTCCCAGGCAAGTTTTTCCTTCAGCCCTTCGATATGGGTTGGAGGGAGCGGGATGACGATATGAGCGGTCCAGGGCCCATGGACCGCGGACCAGGATTCTGTTGCCTGTTCGTCGGCCCGCAGAGTCAACGGACCGCCGTATTCAAGATCGTACCAGGCCTTGAGTTCTTCCAGCGCCGGCACAGTTCCCCGATAGCCCACGAAATAGAGGGGGGGCCGTTTGGCTGAAGGCTTGGGGGTTTTCTTCCTGATTCTCATGTATCTCGTCAGGCGTAAAACGTCAGGCGTCAGGTCTCCTTCTTCGCCTTACGCCTCACCCCTTACGATTATTTTCCAGCTTTGCGGGCCTTACGGCGGTCGTCAGGGTTGAGGAGCCGCTTGCGGATACGGAGACTCTTCGGAGTGACCTCAACCAATTCATCCGGACCGATATATTCGAGTGCGAACTCCAAGCCCATCTCCCGCGGCGGGGTAAGGACCAACGCCTCATCGCTACCTGACGCCCGCATATTGGACAGGTGCTTTTCTTTACACACATTGACGTCCATGTCTTCGTCCCGGCTGTTCTCACCGACGACCATTCCGCGATAGACATCCACGACAGGGCCGATAAACATGGTGCCCCGTTCCTGGGTCATAAAGATGGCATAGCCGGTACTGACTCCGTCTTCGTGCGCGACGAGGGACCCATGGGTCGCCACTGTGAGTTCACGCTCCTCCACCGGTCCATACTCGACGAAGACGTGGTGCATGATGATGGTACCGCGGGTCTTCGTGACCAAGAGGTTCTTGAGCCCCATGATGCCGCGGGTGGGGATATGGTACTCCAGATGCATTTCGCTCGGTCCTGCGTCGGAATGGATGAGTTTCATGTGGCGCAACTCGCCGCGGCGCTTGCCGAGCTCTTCGATCACGGCGCCTTGATAGGTTTCCGGGACCTGAATGGTGAGCTCTTCATAGGGTTCGAGGACCTTGTCTCCATCGCGGTGGACGATGACTTCCGGTTGGGAGACCTGCAGCTCGTACCCTTCCCGCCGCATTTGCTCGATCAGGACACCAAGATGCAACTCCCCGCGGCCGGCCACGAGGAACTTATCCGCGCTGTCCGTTTCCTGCACCCGCAACGACACGTTGGTCTCGAGTTCTTTGAAGAGCCGATCGCGCAAATGCCTCGAGGTGAGATACTTACCCTCCCGTCCTGCGAAGGGGCTGTTGTTCACAGAAAAGGTCATTTGGACAGTCGGTTCGTCAATGGTGACTCGGGGAAGTGCGACTGGATGTTCCGCATCGGCAATCGTATCGCCGATACTCACTTCCTCTAAGCCGGCCACCGCGACGATTTCTCCTGCCTCGGCCTGTTCCATGTCCGTCCGTTCGAGGCCGGAGTAGACTGCGAGGTCCGAGACTTTTCCGGGGAACTGTGCGCCGTCTTTTCCCAGCACCAGCACGTTCTGTCGGCGGGCGATCGAACCGGATTGGATCTTCCCCACGCCCATCTTGCCTTTGTAGAGATCTTGAATGAGAGAGAGCACCAGGATCTGGAGGGGCGCATCGGCATTGATGGCCGGTGCGGGAATTTTTTCCAGAACTGTGTCGAGGAGCGGGGTAATGTCCGTACCAGGCTTATTGATATCGAGCGTCGCGGTACCCTTGATCGCCGCCGTGTAGACAATCGGGAAATCGAGCTGCTCGTCTGTCGCACCGAGATGGACGAACAAGTCGAAGGTCCGATTGACCACGTCATCGATCACCGCGTCAGGACGATCGATCTTGTTGATGACCACGATGGCCTTGTGGCCGAGTGCCAGGGCCTTCCGCAACACGAAGGTTGTTTGCGGCATGGGGCCTTCTTTCGCATCGATCAAGATGAGGACACCATCCACCATGCGAAGGGTGCGTTCGACTTCCCCGCCGAAGTCGGCATGCCCCGGCGTATCGACGATATTGATCTTGACGCCCTTGTAGATCACGCTGGCGTTTTTGGCCCGTATGGTGATCCCGCGCTCACGTTCCTGGTCCATCGAGTCCATGATCCGTTCCCCCATATCGTCGATCTTGCGATGGACATGGGTCTGTCGGAGCACGGCATCGACCAGTGTCGTCTTGCCATGATCGACGTGGGCGATGATTGCAATATTCCGGATATCGCTTCGGCGCTCACCCGGCTCAAGTTGCGTAGGCATTGAAGATTCTGATGTGGCTGTCCGATCCATAAATGTTGCTGTATGCTCCCAAAAAAAAGACGCCCGGAAGTCCAGGCGCCGTACGGAAGTATACCCGAAGCATAAGTCCGGTACAAGCGATCTATGTAGATAGCTGCGCGTGGCTCGTAAACCTGTGTCGGCTTGAGTTTTGAGAGCCTCCACTGTATGGTGACAGGGGTACTCTTCTCCTGAAAACAAGCCTCCTTCGCGAGTAACCCCGCGTAACTATGATGGATCGACCGATACAGCTTCAGGATCCGCCTCGCCGGCCTCTCCCTCGCCGGCCCTGGCGCTGGTGGCACATCTCGCTCCTTGCCCTGGGGGCGACCGTCTTGATCGGGGTCTTGGCAGTTGGGGGGGTGATCTTGTACCTCTCGAAGGACCTTCCCGCCTTGGATCAGTTAGGGACCTATCAACCAAGCCTGGTGACTCAGGTCTATTCGAGCGATCAACAACTCATCGGTCAATTTTTCATTGAACGCCGCATCCTGACTCCGGTCGCGGACATTCCGGAAGGCTTGCGACGTGCGGTCGTGGCGGTCGAGGATGTCCGGTTTTTTGAACACCCCGGTCTCGACTACATCGGCATGCTCCGTGCCGCCTGGACGAATGTGCGCCGGGGGGGCAAGGTTGAGGGGGCCAGCACCATTACTCAACAGTTGGCACGTTCGCTGTTCCTTTCCTCCGAACGCACCTTTGACCGCAAAGTCCGCGAGCTCATTCTGGCCTACAAAATGGAATTGGTCCTGACAAAAGAACAAATCCTCGAACTCTATTTGAATCAGATTTACTTCGGACAGGGCGCCTATGGAGTCGCGTCTGCCGCTCAATCGTATTTCGGGAAAGACCTCTCCTCCCTCACGATCGGAGAATCGGCGTTTCTCGCCGGTCTCCCGAAATCGCCGAACCATTACTCGCCTTTCAAGGCCTACGACCGCGCGAAAAAACGACAGGAACATGTGCTGACACGCATGGAGGAGGCGAAATTCATCACGGCAACAGCACGAGAACAGGCTGCAGCAGAAATACTCAATTTCCGGCGCCCTGGCGTCGAACAGGCCGCGCCTTACTTCGTCGAATACATACGTCAGCTGCTGGTGGCGAAGTACGGCGAAACGATGGTCTATAAGGGCGGGCTTAAAGTATTCACGACGTTGAACATGGAGATGCAGAAGGCTGCTGAAGCGGCCTTTGCAGCAGGTCTGCGCGAATTGGATAAGCGCCAGGGCTGGCGCGGCCCGCTCCGAACGGTCGATATCACCGCGCCGACCCTTCCCATGGTCACAGCGACGACTGATCAGGCGCTAAAAGTCGGAGACTATCGCGAGGGGGTCGTGACCAAAGTCGGGAAAGACCAATTCCTGATACAGATCGGCACGACGCTTGCGAATCTCGCCTTTGACGACATGGCCTGGGCGAAACGCCGTCTCACAGGGCCGGATACGAAGAAAGATGTCGTGGTCAATCCGAATCTCAAGCAAGTGCTGAAGCCCGGTGACGTGATCGAGGTCATGGTGAAAAAACTGGAGCGCGGTATCGTCCAGGTCCAGCTTGAACAGACTCCTGTGGTCGAAGGGGGATTGATCACGTTGGAGCCAGGCAAGGGCGCCATTCGGGCGATGGTTGGGGGCTACGATTTCGCCCGGAGTGAGTACAATCGGGCCGTGCAAGCCAAACGTCAGCCCGGGTCCGCCTTCAAGCCGATGATCTATGCGACAGCTATGAGTCAGGGAATGAGCCCCGCGTCGGTGATCCTCGATGCGCCGGTTGTCTATGAGCAGGACCAGGATGAAAAAACGTGGAAGCCGGAGAATTATGGGAGGAAAGTCCATGGCATGGTGAGTTTGCGGGATGCCCTCGCGCACTCACACAACCTGGCGACGGTTCGATTGTTGGATAAGATCGGCGTGAAGCCTGTCATCGAGTTTGCGAAAACGGTCGGGATTACCAGTCCGCTGGCAGCAGACCTGTCGCTGGGCCTCGGTTCATCCTCCGTTGGGCTGATGGAACTGACATCGACCTATTGTGTGTTGCTCAATCAGGGGGTCCGTGCGGAGCCCTATGCGATTCAGTTTGTTAAGGACAACGCGGGGAACGTCCTTGAGTTGATGGAACCACATCCACAAGAAGTGATCTCCAAAGAAACGGCATACTTGATTACGAACATGATGGAGGACGTGATCCAAAAGGGGACGGGCCAGGCGGCCAAGGGAATCGGTCGTCCGATCGCGGGAAAAACCGGAACGACGGACGAGTTTATCAATGCATGGTTTATCGGTGGTGCACCGAACCTGGTCACGGGCATCTATGTCGGTTTCGATGATCGACGCTCCCTCGGCGAAACGGAATCGGGGGCCCACGCTGCGCTACCTATCTGGATCAATTTTATGCAGAAAGCCCTCAAGCCACTTCCGATCGTGGCCTTTACCATTCCAGAAGGCATCTCATTCGTCAAAGTCGATCCGACAACGGGATTGCTCGAGGATGGACAGGAAGGAGAAGCCAGTACCGTCGAACTCTTCGTGAAAGGCAGTGAGCCAACCCAGACGACTCAGCGCCGATTGGACCCGATTGACTTCTATAAACTGGATCAAACTCCCGAGGGAGCCCTGTAGCCCAGTCTGTCTGGTCCATCTGGTCCATCTGGTCTATCTGGTTTGTTTGGTTCATTTGGTTAGTTTCGTTCAACCAAACAAACGAGACAAACCAGATAAACAAGAGAGACCAGCCGCTCCTCGTGCGCCACACCGAGCCGTTTGACATCCAGAACCCGGTCCACCTTCAGGAGTGTCTGCGGAATCGGGTGTAGCTCAGTCCGTCCCCCTTTCTTGCCCTCTTGAGGACTAACTTATGGAAAAAAATATTAAGGTTCACCTCAACCCTCTTTTGAAGGGGGAAGCCAACTTTTTAATCCATGCTAAGTGTGGCGGCGAGGGAGAGGAAGTATTTTGGGAGCAGATTTGGGCCAAACAGATAAGTGAGAGCGAGTTTGAGGTGTGCTGCATACCATTCTTTGCACACGATCTCTCCATTCGAGACAAAGTTGAAACCCAACGGGAGGGGCAATTCGACCATCTCATCAAAAGGGTCGTGCAGTGTTCTGGTCACATTACGTTCAGGGTCTGGTTTGGGGACTCAAATTCTCCTTCAATTAGAGATGAAGTTATTGGAGAGGCGCTGGGTCGAGGATGTCTAGTGGAATGGTACTCTGCCAACCTGCTAGGCATCTCGGCTAATTCAGAAGAAACAGCTCGACAGATTTCTGGCTATCTACTCGAACTGGAGAACGCCGGTTCTTTATCTTATGAGACTGGCAAGAATGAAGGTGATTAAGTGTCCCGCCCGCGTGTCCGCGATGGGGAGGCACCGATCGTTGAGAGGCGAAAGAAAAGTGGACAGGCTGAGCAAGCGGAATTTTGTCGTGAGCCTCCCTTCTTCAGAGGCTGCTCAAAAAGGTTTCGCAACTAGGCCGCAGGCGGAGCACACACCGGAGGCGTACCCTCTCGGGTACGTTGAGGATGTGTGCGAGCCGAGAACGACGTTGAGAGCCTTTTTCAGCAGCCTATGAGTAGGTGTCGGTCGGGGGGCACGTACAGACGAGATGGCGATCTCCATAGGCTTCGTCTACACGGCTCACGGCGGGCCAGAATTTATGGTCACGAACCCACGGGGCAGGAAAGGCGGCCTGCTCACGGCTATAGGCTCGGTTCCATTCGCTGGCCGTGACCACCTGTGCCGTGTGAGGGGCATTCTTCAACAGATTATTGGTGCGGGGCTGGCGCCCCTCGATGATGTCCTGTATCTCCGCATGAATCATGATCAACGCTTCGCAGAACCGGTCCATTTCGGCTCTCGATTCGCTCTCCGTCGGTTCAATCATGAGGGTCCCGGCCACCGGGAACGACACCGTCGGAGCGTGAAACCCGTAATCCATCAATCGCTTTGCCACATCCATCGCTTCAACCCCCGCAGTCTCCTTGAACTGACGAAGATCAAGAATAAATTCATGGGCGACGAATCCGGACGTTCCTGTGTAGAGAATGGGATAGTATTTCTCCAGCCGTTTGGCCATATAATTGGCGCTTAAGATCGCCATCTGTGTCGCTTTGGTCAACCCGTCCCGTCCCATCAGGGCGATGTAGACCCAAGAGATCGTCACGATGCTGGGGCTGCCGTACGGTGCCGCCGACACAGGCCCGATGGAATCTTGTCCGCCCAGATGCGTGACCGGATGGCTGGGAAGAAATGGCGCCAGGTGCCTCGCTGCAGTGACCGGTCCCATCCCTGGTCCTCCCCCGCCATGGGGAATACAGAATGTCTTGTGCAAATTCAGATGGCAGACATCTGCGCCGATATCTCCGGGCCGACAGAGCCCCACCTGCGCATTCATGTTGGCCCCGTCCATATAGACTTGCCCGCCGTGCGTGTGGACAATCTGACAGATGCGCCGCACATCCGCTTCGAAGACGCCGTGAGTCGAGGGATAGGTCAACATGAGCGCCGCCAGCCGATCGCGATGTTGAGCGGCCTTGGCTTCAAGATCCTGGACATCCACATTGCCCTGTCGATCGCAAGCCACGGTGACGACCGTCATGCCCACCATCGCAGCGCTGGCTGGATTCGTGCCGTGCGCCGACAGGGGAATCAAGCAGACATCCCGATGCGCTTCACCCCTGCTCCGGTGGTAGGCCCGGATCAACATCAGCCCCGTGTATTCCCCTTGGGAGCCCGCATTCGGCTGCAAGGACACAGCCGAAAGTCCGGTGATCTCAGCCAGCCAGACCTCCAGTTGACGAAACAGCTCTTGATACCCTTTCGTTTGTTCGATCGGCGCAAAGGGATGAAGCCGTGAGAATTCGGGCCAGGTGACGGGCAGCATCTCGGCCGTCGCATTCAACTTCATGGTGCAGGACCCCAAAGGAATCATCGAGTGAACGAGCGACAGATCCTTCGCCTCAAGACGGTGGATATACCGAAGCATTTCATGCTCCGAGTGAAAACGATTGAACACCTCATGGGTCAGATACCGGCTCGTACGGACGAGATTCGACGGAAAACTCGTGATGACCTTTTTACTCAAGTCCCTCACTTCAAATGGAAGACGATCATGTCCGACAAAGATTTCCATCAGCCGTTGGACTTCGTCCTCCGTACTCACCTCATCCAGCGCGATTCCGATAGAGTGGTCGTCATACCGGCGAAGATTGATTCCTTTGTCGTTGGCCCTCAGTAGAATGGATTCGGACTGCATCTTCGTCAGGTGCACGAGAATCGTGTCGAAATAGGCTGCTGCTGTGACCGAGAATCCGAGCTGCCGCAAACCCTCGGCCAGCACCACAGCCAGCCCATGGATGCGCTCGGCAATCCGCCGCAAACCCTCCGGCCCATGGTAGACCGCATACATGCTCGCCATGATCGCTAAGAGCACCTGCGCCGTACAAATGTTGCTTGTTGCCTTCTCACGCCGTATGTGTTGTTCACGGGTCTGTAGCGAGAGTCGGTAGGCCGTTTTCCCCGTGCCATCTTTGGATACTCCGACGATGCGCCCCGGAATCTGCCGTTTGAATGTTTCAGCGGCTGAGAGGAACGCGGCGTGGGGCCCCCCGAATCCGAGCGGGACCCCGAATCGTTGGCTGGATCCGACAGCGATATCGGCCCCAAATTCTCCCGGCGAGCGCAAGAGGGTCAAGGCCAGCAGATCGGTGGCGACCACCACAAGAATCCCCGCTGCGTGGGCCTCCGCAACCAGCGCACTGTAATCACCAACATAGCCGTCGGTGGCTGGATACTGCAGCAGGATGCCGGCCAGCCGAGGGTTGGAAAAATCGATGGTTGTCGTCCGCCCCACGCGGAGCGTCATCCCGAGGGGCTCAGCTCGCGTTTGCATCACAGCAATGGTTTGGGGGTGGCAGTCTTGGGACGCGAAGAACTCTGTCCGTTCGAGGCCGGATGAACGGGAGACGGCGAGGCACATGGCCATCGCTTCGGCTGCCGCCGTCGCTTCATCTAGAAGCGAAGCGTTGGCTAATGGCAAGCCGGTGAGGTCGGTCACCAGAGTTTGAAAATTGACGAGGGCTTCCAATCGGCCCTGGGCAATCTCAGCCTGATACGGCGTATATTGGGTATACCAAGAGGGATTCTCAAAAATCTTACGCTGGATCACGCCGGGCGTCACGCAGTCGGAGTAACCCATGCCAATCAATGAACGATAGACCTTGTTTTCCGCTGCTATGGAACGGATCTCTTGCAGCACGGCCTGTTCCCCTCGGTGCCGGGGCAGATCTAATTCCTTCCGTAAGCGAATGTCGGCGGGTACGGTTGCCTCGGTCAATTCCTCCAGCGACTGCATGCCGAGCGTAGCCAACATTTCACTGGCATCGGCGTCGGAAGGGCCGATATGGCGATGGATGAACGTGTCGGTCGGGCTCAGAAAATCCTGGGTGGCCATAGTGTCCGTATGGTGTTGCGGATCTCTCTCGTCGTTCGAGAGTCCTGTTGGACTGATTGATTGATTCATGTGCGGCCCGCAGACTACCACGCAGAACCCCAATTCTCCAAGAGCCGTGAAAAGTTTCTGGACTTGCCTTCGGACCGCGAGTCACGTAAGAGTGCAGACCATAAGCAGGAGGCTGAAAAAGAGGGGAAGGGGTAGCTGGGACGATCCCCTTGCTCGCGCAACGCGCGCAGCTGGGATCATCCCACCCACCCCTTATAAAGCGACAGTTTGCTGCGGCCTTGCCGGACGAACTTTTTGATCTCCTGCTGAAGTATTTTTCCTCGTTTCAGACGTACGAGCTATGAAACTACACGATATTCTTATCATCGGTGCTGGATTGGCAGGGATGAGGGCGGCGATTGCTGCAGCGCCGGATCTCGACGTCGCCGTGATCTCCAAGGTCCATCCGGTTCGCAGCCACTCTGTGGCTGCGCAAGGAGGCATCAACGCGGCGTTGGGAGAGAACGATTCCTGGGAAGCCCATGCCTTCGACACCGCGAAGGGCGGGCTTTATCTCGGCGATCAGGATGCCATCGAAGCCATGTGCCGCGAAGCGCCGGACGACATTCACGAATTAGAACGTCTGGGGGTTATTTTTAGTCGAGACGAACAGGGACGCATCGCGCAACGTCCGTTCGGCGGAGCGGGCTTTCCCCGCACCTGCTACGCCGCCGATCGTACTGGCCATGCCATCCTCCATGCCATGTACGAACAGCTGCTCAAACGGCGCATCGCTGTGTATGAGGAATGGTACGTCACATCGTTGATCATGGAGGACGGAGCCTGCCGAGGAGTGGTTGCGTGGGACCTGGTCCATGGAGGGTTACATGCGATCGGAGCCAAAGCCGTCATCCTGGCCACCGGAGGCAGCGGGCGGGTATTTCTGACGAGCACGAATGCCGTGATCAACACCGGTGACGGCATGGCGCTCGCCTATCGTGCCGGCGCCCCCTTGGCAGACATGGAGTTTGTCCAGTTCCATCCCACCACACTCAAGGGAACCGGTATCCTCATCACCGAAGGCGCTCGCGGAGAAGGAGGCTACCTTCTGAATACGCGAGGCGAACGATTTATGAAGACCTATGCCCCGCAGCAGATGGAATTGGCTACCCGTTCCACAGTCTCATTGGCCATCGGGCAGGAAATACTCGAGGGTCGCGGGGTCGACGGGTGTGTGTTGCTGGACCTGCGACACCTTGGACGCCAGCGTATCCTTGAGCGGCTCCCCCAGATCAGAGAACTTGCCATTGAGTTTGCCGGCCTTGATCCCGTTGAGACTCCCATTCCTGTCCGTCCCGGTGCGCACTATATGATGGGTGGCGTTCGAACCAATCAATGGACCGAAACGGGCATCACCGGCCTTTACGCGGCCGGTGAATGCGCCTGTGTCAGTGTACACGGCGCGAATCGGCTCGGAGGCAATTCGCTCCTTGAAACGATTGTGTTCGGTCGGCGCGCCGGAATTCGAGCCGCAGAGTATGCTCGAACCGTCGAGCCACGGGCACTCACAACAGACCACCTCTCAATCGAACAGCAACGCGTCCAGCGTCTGCTGAGACAGGAGGAAACGGTCCGAGCCTGGCAGATCAGGGAAGAGCTCGGCCAGGCAATGAGCCGTCACCTTGGCCTCGTTCGGACGCACGACTCCATGTCTACCGCCATCTCGGCGCTCTCAGCCCTGACCCACCGCGCTGCCACGGTCACGGTGCAGGACAAAGGACAGGTATTCAACACTGATCTCGTGCAAGCCTTCGAACTCCAGTCTCTTCTTGACGTCGCGGAAACCATCGTCGTCAGCGCACTGGCTAGACAGGAAAGCCGGGGAGCCCACTACCGATCAGACTTTCCTGTCCGCGATGATCAGCGTTGGTTGAGGCACAGTCTCATTCGACGGACCCCAAAGGGACCGGCCTTGACCTATGAGCCTGTTACGATCTCGCGATTCCCACCGAAATAAAACTGGTCTATCTGGTTTGTCTGGTCTGTTTTGTTTACCTGGTTGATTTGGTTCATCTGGTTAGTTCCGTCCAACCAAAAAACTAGACAAACCAAACAAACCAGATAGACAAATTGTAGGGACAGGTTTGGTATAATTCTCCGTTGCCAACTTTTCAATCTGAGTGATAGGCTGCCATGACTACCCTGCCGACTGATCAAAAAAACCTTCTAGCGAGGCTGCAGGGAGCGAAGCTGGGGGATTTTTCAGCAGACTGCCATGCGTATTCTGGTTATTGAAGACGAAACCAAGGTCGGCTGTTTCATCAAGCGTGCGCTTGAGGAGGAGAGCTACGCCGTGGACCTGTGCGAAGACGGTGCAAAGGGTCTCCAGATGGCGCTCATCACCAATTACGATTTACTGATTGTCGACTTGATGTTGCCGTCCTTGCCTGGGTTGGACATTCTGAAGGGTGTCCGCCAGGCGAGGATCCAAACCCCGATCCTGATTCTGACTGCTCAATCGCAAGTCGACCAGCGCGTCAAGGGCCTCGACGCGGGAGCGGACGATTACCTCACCAAGCCGTTCGCTATCGACGAGCTGCTCGCCCGAATCCGTGCCTTGCTCCGCCGCGGCGCCACCGAAAGCCCAGGTGTGCTCCAGATCGACGATCTGGCGTTAAACCCGGCCACACGCGAAGTGACCAGAGGCGGCCAGCGGATCGACCTCACCTTGAAGGAATATGCCCTGCTCGAATATCTTATGCGCCATACGGGACGCGTGTTGACCCGCCCCATGATTTCGGAACATGTGTGGAACCAGGACTTCGACACATTTACCAACGTCATTGATGTCTATGTCAATTATCTCCGCAACAAGATCGACCGGGGGCGTTCCAAGAAGCTGATTCACACCATTCGCGGAAGCGGATATATGCTGAAGGCTGACTGATGCCGCTTCGTGTCCGGCTCACTCTTTGGTACGGCACAGCCCTCGCGCTCATCCTCATTATCTTTTCAACGGTCCTGTATCTTGTCACCGCTCGAAGCCTTCGCGACGCGGTCGATGAATCGCTGCGAGAAACTGCCGTCGCGGCTGTTCGATCGCTCGAAGAACGTGGGTTTCTCCCTCTCGTTAACGAAGACGAGCTCATGTCACAGTTCCCCGAACTGGCGCGCATCGATAAGTTCTTCCAGATTTTCAGCCCGTCCGGCACCATCACCATCCGTTCGCCGAATGTCAAGCAACATGAGATGCCCCTGAGTCCCAAGGCCTTGGAAGTCGCCTTGTCAGGCCGCACACTTCTCGAATTCGCTCGATACCCCAAGGAACCGCCATTACGCCTCATTTCGGTTCCCATCATCTTCCGGGGCAGCCTGCTCTATATCATCCAAGTCGGCACGTCGATGGATTCCGTCGAAGAGACCCTGAACCGCCTCCTGCTCGTGCTGCTCGTCAGCATGCCTATCGTGGTGGCTGTGTCGCTGGCCGGCGGCTGGTTCATGGCAGGCCGAGCCCTCCGCCCGGTCGATGCCATTACGCTGGCTGCCCAACGCATTGCCGGTGGAGATCTTACACAACGACTGACTGTCCCTGCCTCGGCAGATGAAATCGGCCGCCTGACCAAGACATTTAACGACATGATCGACCGTCTCGAAACGTCCTTTCGACAGATCCGCCAGTTCAGCAGCGACGCTTCGCACGAACTGCGCACTCCATTGACCGTGATGAAGGGAGAAACTGAGCTTGTGCTTCGTCGCCCTCGGGAGACCCACGACTACAAAGTCGTACTGGAAAGTAATCTGGAAGAGATCGACCGGATGACTCGCATCGTGGACGAATTACTCTTTCTTTCCAGGGCAGACATGGGCGAGGTAAAGATGGACAGCCTACCGGTCTCGCTGGACACACTCATCGAAGACCTTCACCGGCAGGCTTCGCTGTTGGGGCATGAACGGGATATCCAGGTTGTGCTCAAAACCACGGCGCCGGCAGTGGTATTGGGAGATGAACTTCGCTTGCGGGAATTATTCTTGAATCTCCTCGATAACGCGGTTAAATATTCTTATCCCAGTGGCATCGTCGACGTCGCGCTCACGATAGAGCAGACTCAGGCACGGGTGACCGTGACTGATCGCGGGATTGGGATCGTGCAAGAAGAGCAGTCCCGGATCTTCGATCGCTTTTACCGCACCGATAATGCACGAACCCATACGAAGAAGGGCACAGGCCTTGGATTGGCCATCTGCGCCTGGATTGTTGAATCCCACCGCGGGCAGCTCAAAGTCCAGAGCAAGGTCGGCGAAGGTTCGACCTTTACGGTGATACTGCCTCTGGCCCCCACCCCCGCATCGGCTAAGCGAGTACTAAAGTCCTCCTGACACTCCTCTCATTGGGGGCATGATTGCTGTCCCGTTCCCTAACGTTGCTCGACGCGAGGGAATCTCTTGGTGCCTGGAAAATGTTTTTGCCCCCATACGAGGATCGCCTCCAATACAGGTTTTAAGCCCTCGCCCTTCTCTGTAAGAAAATATTCATAGCGTTCAGGATTCCGTTGGTAGGCCCGCCGGGTGATCAGGCCTTCGCTCTCCAGTTTTTTAAGTCTATTGGCAAGGATGTTTGACGCGATTCTTTCCGGAGAGGATGTGAACTCCTGATAGCGTCTCTTGCCCAAGACCAGATCGCGAATGACCAACAGTGTCCATTTATCCCCGAGAGTATCCAATACATTCGTGATCGGACAAGATGATCGCTTAAATGTCATTTTGTTATTCATTGTTCACGGTCGCCCGATAGTACTCAACACCTGCCTATTTAGGGATGGCTGAGTGATAGGCAATAACTATAATGCTGTCACTTGCATTTTGCAACAGACAGGGCTATAGTAGCTTTCGAAATGCAAGTGACTGAGTTGCGCGCTCAAACCAGAAAGGATTTGTAATCTGTTGAAGCTCTATCAATGTGAACGCGCCTGTGGCAATCCCTGCTTAAGATATTTTGTTGCAAGGTTGCTCAGCTCCACCTTGCGCTTTGCCTGGCAAGCGACATGGCACATGGCAATTCGGCGATCTGAGAAGAAAGGAGGACTGATCGATGGATCATTAGCCCCTAAAGAGTCCAAATGGTCTATTCAGACATAGAGAAGACCGTGGGTCTTCATATTCAAGACAATCCCAGCATTGCAAATGTCCAACTATAAGGAGGAACAAAAAATGCCGTTATGGAAAGTTTATCATCCCGTCGGGGCATTCACTGCAGAAGACAAAAAAGCGTTAGCCAGGCGGGTGACTGAAGTGTATGCGATGGTTCCGATCCCAAACTTTTATGTCGTGTTCATTTACGAGGAGATCGCCAAGGACTCCTGTTTTGTCGGTGGCGAACCGCATAACAAATTTGTCCGCTTCAAGGTCGACCATATTGCGAGGACATTGCCTGGTCAGGTCCTCAGAGAATGGTGGATCAGGACGCTTGACGCAGTTATCGCTCCCTACGTCAAGGACAGGGGATATGATTGGGAAATTTCCGTTGACGAGACACCGTTCGATCTGTGGTCTCTTCAAGGGGAAATTCCTCCTCCCTTTGAGTCTGTGGCTGAGAAGCGGTGGGTGAAGGAAAATCGGGCGAGTCCCTATACCCTGGCGGAAAAGATTCCTGTCAATCTCATCCTAGCTCCCGGAGTAGCGGACCGTTAGGTTTTTGTTTCGTTGGCCGTGAGCGTTTGCGCAGTGGCGTACCCAAGAGAGATGACGACCAATAGGGCAACTTCATCTTTCTTGGAGCAAACTTCTAACTGCAAGGACGCCTTCTCCTGATTAAGCGCCGTGGCTGAGTCACATCCATTAGGATTGGAAAATGATGGCAGGGGTCTGTGCCGTACTTTGAGAGATTCTCGCAGTGGCAGTGTAGCCAAATTTTGAGGAAACCCTGCTAAATCGATTCTAATACTGGTTGCCGAGTCGCTCGTATAAACGTGTACACAACGCCGACGTTTCCACCTATCGAGGTACGTTGAAAGGAGAATGCCGCATGAGAACGATGAAAGCAGTTGAAGTACGGCAACCCGGAGGACCTCTGCAACTCGTGGAACGGGACGTACCCAGTCCCGCAATGGGGCATGTTCTGATTAAGGTGCAGGCCTGCGGGATCTGTCATAGCGATGTTTTTACCAAGGAGGGTCTGTGGCCTGGGATCCAGTATCCTCGTGTGCCTGGTCATGAAGTTGCCGGGATCATCGATGCGGTAGGTTCTGGCGTGGGTGAGTGGAAATTGGGCCAACGGGTCGGTGTGGGATGGCACGGAGGACATTGTGGCCGCTGCGAACCGTGCCGCCGAGGCGATTTTATCCTCTGCCACCATGCACTAGTGCCAGGAATTAGCTATGACGGAGGCTACGCCACGCATATGGTTGCTCCCGTAGAAGCTTTGGCGCGGGTACCGGACGATCTATCCAACGTTGAGGCTGCCCCCCTGCTATGCGCGGGCATTACCACCTTCAACGCGCTTCGCAACAGTGGTGCGCGGCCCGGCGATGTGGTTGCCATCCTCGGTGTCGGCGGGCTTGGTCATTTGGGTGTGCAATTCGCGACCAAGATGGGCTTCGCGACGGTAGCGATCGCCAGGGGGAAAGACAAAGAGGCGTTGGCAAAGAAATTGGGCGCCCGCCACTACATCGATAGCAGCGCACAGAATGTGGCCGAGGCGCTCACGGCTATCGGCGGAGCGAAGGTGATTCTAGCGACCGTCATGAGCGGCAAGGCAATGAGTGCTGCTATCGGTGGTCTAGCCATCGATGGGAAACTGATCATGGTCGGTATCTCGGAGGAGCCTGTTGAGGTGCCCATCGTCAAGTTCATTGTGGGGCGACATTCAGTTCAGGGCTGGCCCTGCGGGACCGCAGCGGACTCGCAGGAGACATTGGCCTTCAGCGTCCAAGCGAGCATACGACCGATGGTCGAGGAGTTTCCGCTCGAACGCGCGGCTGAAGCCTACGATCGCATGATGAGCGGAGAAGCACGGTTTAGGGTGGTGTTAAAGATCAACTAAGTATCGGTTAACCAGCTCATGGGGTTCTACCCCGCTTTTTATGGACGCCTTGGCGAAAGTTATAATGGGCCAAGAGGGAGGGCATGGTACACCGGCGGCGGTTTTCCGCGGAGTATAAGCGTGAGGTGGTGGTGGTGCTCAATGCTCAGCTGACTGGGTCAGCCGGACCGCCGGGGACATGGAGGTTGGATAAACGTATTAGGGCGCTGGCGATGGGGGCGGCGCAGGCGTTCCCCGGCTAGGGCCATTCCTGTGATGAGGAAGTGAGCCAACTGCGACGAAGTGATCAGTGGAATGGCATCTTGACTGACGGAGTTTTTCTGTTCTGAGGCGTGTGATTACTTGTACGCTGCAACCCCCAATCCTGGCAGCTTGCTTATTTTCCACAGCTAGCAATGAGGCAGGTCTAGACTTGATGCGAGAATAGCCTGGGTTCTTCATATTCCCTCTCCAGCGCTAGGACGTTTGTTTGATGATGCCGAGCTTGCAATATAGATCGACCATAACCAACCCTTTGCCGAGTTCAGTGACGCGCTTGAAAAATCTGCAGAGGACTGAGTGAATGTTGCGGGGGGAGAACTTCTGCGATTGGACTCTCTTTATCTCAATCCTAGTCTAAACCTCAGCCTTCCAGGTTCCGGCAGACTTGTTCAGCGTCCTGCTAATCAAAGACCACGGTTTTTCTTCCATACACCAGCACCCGCCGTTCGACATGGCGACGCACAGCCCGGGCCAGGACAATCTCTTCTAGGTCCCGTCCCTTCCTCACCAGGTCATCGACGGTATCCCTGTGACCCACGCGCATGACGTCCTGCTCAATAATAGGGCCTTCATCCAGATCCTCCGTGGCATAGTGCGCCGTGGCCCCGATGATTTTCACACCCCGGTCATAGGCCTGCCGATAGGGATTGGCACCGATGAAAGCAGGCAGGAAGGAATGGTGGATATTAATGACTGGGCAGCCGATCTGTGAAAGGAAGGTGCCGCTAAGGATCTGCATGTACCGGGCCATGACCACGAGTTCGATCCGATGCTCTTTCAGTAGGGAGAGGACTTGCTGTTCCTGCTGCGGCTTGGTTTCCTTGGTTACGGGACAGACGGAAAATGGAATATTGAACAGCTCGGCCCAGCCGGCGCAGGTATCGTGATTGGAAATAATCACGGGGATGTCGATGTGCAACTCGTCTCTTTTGTGTCGTTGGAGCAGATCTGCCAGGCAATGATCCTGTTTCGAAACGAATAGCGCGGTTCTCGTTCTGCAGCTTGATGGACGAACTTCATAGCCCATCTCGAACGTCTTCGCAACCGGAGCGAAGGCGGCGCCAATCTCATCGGGGGGAATCTGCAGGCCCTCGGCGGCAAACTCCATGCGCATGAGAAACTCGTTCGTCTCTTCATCGGTATGATGATCCGAGTCGAGAATGTTCCCGCCGAAGTCGTGAATGAAACCCGAGACGCGGGCCACAATCCCCCTGCGGTCCTTACAATGGATCAGAAGAACAACGGATTCTTTTCGATGTGCCATCGTGGGCCTACCTTTACAATGAAAGCGGTTCGTGCACGTGCAGCAGATAAACAAGGATACCGGCGGGAAATGGCTCTAGCAAGTTATTGAAACATTACTGCAGCAGGCAGGAAACCCCAAGCCCGCAGGATGCTCAAAAAGACGACTAGCTTTACCCGCCCAACCCTGGCGTGCGGCTCGACTGAGCTTGCCGAAGTCCGAGACACGCCTTTACGCAGGCAAGGCTACGGCGAGCTATTACTTTATAAAGGGTGGGTGGGATGATCCCAACTGCGCGCGTCTTCCCGATTCATCGTTTTTTCAAGGGGAGTCTGGTCGATCCTCGAGTGCGCGCGTCCAACGAGGGGAGTCCGCGCCCGCGCGTTGCGCGAGCACAGAAGATCATCAGCCTCCATCCCCTCTTTTTCAGCATTCTGTTAGGTGACGATGCGGCCGACCAGGTCATAGAGAGCCGCATCGGTAATTTCGACCTTGACGAGTTCCCCTGCAGTGGCAGATCCATCGTTGATATACACGACACCATCGATTTCCGGAGCCAACCCTTCATGACGTCCTTCGAGCAGTAGCTCTGTTTGCTCTGACGCCCCCTCGACCAATACCTCCATGACCGAGCCGATACGAGCCTGGCCTCGCGCCACTGCGATCCCTTCCTGCACAGCCAGCAGTTCATTCCTTCGCTCATCCATGACCGATCGTTCGACCTTGTCATCAAACCTGACTGCGGGCGTGTCTTCTTCGTCTGAATACAAAAATACCGCCACTCGATCGAACTCAGTCTCTTCCACATATCCTTTGAGTTCCTCGAACGCCTGTTCCGTCTCTCCCGGAAATCCGACGATGAAGGCCGTGCGAAACGTGACACCGGGAATGCGCGTCCGGATCCGATCGACGAGGGAATCGATGGCAGCGCGATCACCTAGTCGGTGCATCCGCTTGAGCATCCGATCGTTAATATGTTGCAGCGGCATGTCGATGTACTTGGCAATCTGTTCTTCCCCTGCATAGAGATCCAACAGTTCGTCGGATACTTGCTGCGGATAGAGATAAAAAGGCCTGATCCAGCGCAAATCTTTCACCTTCACCAACTCGCGGAGCAGCGTAACGAGCCCTTGGCGCAAACCGATGTCAACGCCGTAATTCACCGTGTCCTGCGAAATGAGATTGATTTCCTTCACTCCTTCGGCTGCTAGGCGGGTGGCTTCTGCCACGATCGATTCCACCGGGCGGCTCCGCTGCTTGCCCCGCATCAGGGGAATCGCACAGAAGGCACAGTTTCTGTTACAGCCCTCGGCGATCTTCACGTAGGCGCTATGGGCCTTTCCGAGACGGAGGCGTGGCGCGTCTGCGTCATAGAGGTAAGGAGGCTCGCTGATCCAGAGCCGTTGCTGCCGTTTCTTGGGCGCCAACAGATCCCGACAAATCTCCGCAATCCTACCGAACTCGCCGGTTCCAACCACCCCATCGAGTTCCGGCAGTTGTTTGAGGAGATCTCCTTGATATCGTTGGGCCAGACAGCCGGCGGCAATCAAAACACGACAGGATCCTGTCTCTTTGAGTTTGCCGTGCGCAATGATCGTATCAATTGACTCCTGCTTGGCCTCTTCGATGAAACCACAGGTATTGATGATAACCACTTCGGCTTTCTTCGGGTTATCGGTTAGGGCAAACCCGTCCGCCACCAGCGTGCCCAACATGACCTCGGAATCGACCTGGTTTTTCGAGCAACCGAGATTCACGAAACCGATGGTGGTTTTCCTGCTGTTTGAACGTGAAGGAATGATCAATCGCGAGGGCATAGGGGGAGAGTCTACGGGACGATTGAAAAGCCTGTCAATCAACAGCCCCTTTCCGTCGTCTGTTCATATTATCCATTCTTTGGAAGGCAAGGAGTCAGCTCCCTGACTGTGCGCGTCTTTCTCACCCCCTACCCACTGGCAGATATTATCACCCGCCCTATCCTCCGATTACTTCGTAATCGACTTCACGAGACCTGCCACTAGCCAAGGCAAGGCCCTTCTGGTTCCCAACTTCCCAGAGGGAGGAGGTAGATTGTTCTTCACTGCGCGCATCGAGCGACCACAGCTTTATCGTGGGGGCTCTGCGAGCAAGAAGAACGGTCTGCCTCCTCCCTCGCATCTTTCTCAGGCCGCGCGTTGCGTGGGGATTGAAGATCATCAGGCTCCATCCCCGCGCCTCCTTGCCCTCCCCTTCCTTCTTATGGCATCATGCGCCACTTTGGAGACGAGGATGGAGCATTTGCTCGAATACGTCGGTTCTGTGCATATTTATCTCGGACCGTACCGCGGGAACCCGATTGCCCTATATTTGAAACGGACGAACGGCGGCTGTCAGATAGGTCCTAAGGCCTATCCATGGAATGATGTTGTAGGGACTGGTGAGACACCGAATAAGGCAGCAGCGGATTTCGAAGAGAAATGGAAAACAAAGGGGCTCTCGGCGGATATGTACTCCGGTCCTTCATGGGAGGGAGGAATCAAGCCGGAGAAACCTGCTCCTTCGAAACCACCCGCAGCTCCCAAACCAGCAGTACCCACTGCTACAGCGGCCCCAGATGGCCAACCTGTCAAACCACCACCCTCGGTCCCTCCTGCTGACACCGCGCCCGCCCCAGCCCTGGCGGTTCAGCCTACAGACGAATCGAGCTAGCCCACTCTGTCTGATTCATCTGGTCTGTCTGGTTGATTTGGTTCATCTGGTTCGTTTCGTTCAACCAAATAAACAAGACAAACCAGACAACGGTTTTTCATCATGGCTGGCTATCGCGAACGTTTGGAAAGATCCTCTTCAGAGGAGGGGGCGACTAGTTTGCTGTGCTTCATACCGTAACCAAAATAGACCACAATGCCAATGGCAGTCCAGACGGCAAATCGAATCCAGGTCACCCAAGGAAGAAAACTCATTAAGCCGAGGCAGGCTAGCAGGCCCAGAGTGGGGACAACAGGCATAAAGGGAAGCCGGAATGGACGCGGCTGGTTGGGTTTTGTATAGCGCAACACTACGACACCGATACAGACCAGAACAAAAGCAAAGAGGGTGCCGATGTTCGTCATGTCAGCCGCATCACCAATGGGAATAAGGGCAGCGAGTATCGCGACCCCGATGCCGGTGAGAATGGTGGCATAGTGAGGCGTGCCATAGCACGGATGCACGGTTGACAGCCAGGGGCTCAAAAGGTGGTCGCGCGACATGGCAAAGAATACTCGAATCTGACCCAGCATCATCACGACGAGCACGCTGGTAATGCCGGCGACAGCCCCGATCGCCACCATCGCTGCTCCCCACTTGAAGCCCACCTTGCTCAGTGCATCGGCCACTGGTGCATAGATGTCGATCTGTGCAACGGGCACCAAGCCGGTCAAGACCGCAGCCACGGCAATGTACAGCACAGTGCAGATGCCCAGTGAGGCAATGATCCCGATCGGCAGGTCCCGCTGAGGGTTCTTGGCCTCCTCGGCGGTCGTCGAGATGGCGTCAAATCCGATGTAGGCGAAGAACACAATCGCCGCCGCGGCACCGACACCGGCAAATCCCTGCGGCATAAAGGGCGTCCAGTTGTCGGTATTCACGGCTGGCGTTCCTACGGCGATGAAGAAGAGAATAACCGCGAGCTTCAAACACACAATAATGCCGGTTGCACGGGCGCTTTCCTTAATCCCGATGACGAGGATGATGGTGACGAGTAACACGATAATGGCGGCGGGAAAGTTTGCCACACCTCCGTCTGGTCCTCCCGGTGGATGCGTGGCCCAGTGGGGCAACTCGACCCCAGCCAACCCGAGCAGCTTGTTGAAATAGCCGGACCACCCGATGGCCACAGCCACGCAGGCCACGCCATATTCAAGAATCAAGTTCCAACCGGTGATCCAAGCCAGAAATTCTCCCAACGTGGCATACGAGTAGGTATAGGCGGAGCCGGCGGCAGGAATCATGGTGGAAAACTCTGCGTAACAGAGTGCCGCCAAGGCACAGGTCAAACCGGAGAGCACAAAGGAGAGAATGATGCCAGGCCCTGCCCCTGGTCGATTGGCATCGCCGACGATGGCGGTGCCGATCAGGACGAAAATACCGGTACCGATGATCGCACCGATGCCGAGTGCGGTCAGATCCCAGGCCGTAAGGGTCTTCTTCAAACGATGATCCGGATGATCTGCGTCCGCAAGGATTTGTTCAATGGATTTGGTTCTGAAGAGTCGGCGGATCACCGTACCTCCTCAGGCCGCGGGGACGGTGAAGGGCACCGTAGGATCGATGAGCGTCTGTTCCATGTGGGGCCAAGTATAGCAGGACTTTCCCACTCGTCGCGCATCATTCATGTTTCGCGTTTCATGCGCCACGGTCTGAGGCGCGGGCGGCGCGCAGAAAGGCCTCAAACAACCGCCGGTGGAGGGGGTACCGGTCAAAGAGAAATTCCGGGTGCCACTGGATGCCGAGAAAGAAACGGTGGGCGGGAGATTCGATCGCCTCCACAATACCATCGGAGGCCTGGGCACTGGCGATCAATGAGGGCGCCACAACATTGACCGATTGATGGTGCGAGCTATTCACCCGCATCGACGCCGATCGTACGATGCGACGAAGCAGACTACCTGGCGCAACTCGGATGGTATGACTGAGATTCGTCGCAGGAGTCTGTTGCCTGTGTTGGAGCGGTTTTGAGATTTGAGCTGGGATATCTTGAATCAAACTGCCGCCGCAGGCGACATTCATGGTCTGCATGCCGCCGCAGATGCCGAGCAGCGGGAGATCAGCTTGTTTGGCCAGACGAACGATATCCAGCTCAAAACTCGCACGACGCTCGCTCACGATTGTGAATGGAAACCGCTGTCGCTCGCCATACAATGACGGTGGAAGATCCGGTCCGCTTCCGGTGATAAGGAGTCCATCGAGGTTGTGGAGAATATGCCGCCTCGTGGTCCGATCAGCATGGAGTGGGAGGACTAGTGGGACCCCCCCAAGCTCTTCGATGGCACGGATGTAGCGCGCGCGCAGAAAGTAGGTGGGCTCGCGCCCACCCCATTCCTTTCGATCACCGGCGTTGAAGTCTGGTGTGACACCGATGATCGGTTTCATCTGCTAGCGGGTGGGTTCCGGAGCAGGGGCAGGGGCTGGCGCCTCATTCGAATCGGCAATCCCCAGGAATCGGACGGGTCGATTGCCTTCTAGATGGTCCGGGGTAATGATATAGGTGCCGTAGAGACTGGTGTTCCAGACGCTCTTGGCTGCATGTTCATCTCCGGCGGTAAATACATAGGTGAGTCCTCCGACAATCCCTCCACCGATGGCGAAGGCCAGCTTCAGCGGAAGATACACCAGCGTGGATAAACCGGCAGCCACTTGCATACCTGCGCTTGACGCGGTTCCGCCCTCGGTGCTTTGGCTCGACGGGGAGCCCGTGGTTTCTTGACTCCAGGCCGATGGCACAATCGTGATGGTGCACAGGGCCAGGAGTAGGAAGACTGCCACCAGTTTGAAGCCGGAAACTTCACGCTGGCGATGGGATAGAGACATGTGGGTATTCACAAATAATCCTCCTTCTTCGATGGGGCGAGCGACGTGGGAGTGATTAAATCCAAGGCGCTCACCCACGATTCAAGTAGTGCGGTTATAACAAATTCAACTCTTAATGCAAACCCCCTGCCGCACCAGGGCAGAATGTCTTATGGGGCGGCAGTGTCTCTCGGTACGAGGTCCAGTTCAGATACAATATATGACCTGATGAAGTTCGTCCGGCTGCTCACGCTGTCTCTGACTTCTGCGGTCCATGTGTCCTCTGCGAGACATTGGTTCTCTTGAGTAATGCCGGACTGCAATGCGAGATCGAGCTTGCACCAGCAGACCGCTTGGATAAACAGCTCCCAGGCTCGTTCCTGATACGTTGAACGATCGTCGTCTGGGAGATCAGTCAAGGCCCGGGCCAGCCAGCTGGAGAAATCAACATCGGTGCTGATCCTATCGATCTGATTCTGAGTGATCGCGACATCGACCTGGATCCCGCCCTTCCAGCTCCGTTTCTTGACGTTGAATACGCAGGAATAGGTGAAGGGCCTTCCCTTCACTGGCTGCGGTCCGACAAACAGCGTCAACCGGAACTGGGACGGTTCTGGTCCATGCTCGATCGCCATGCCGGCAGTGTAACATGATCACCGGTGCGAATGGGCATCGCATTGACTGCCTGATAGTGCGACGATAAGATGTTTTCTATTATGCTCACAGCCATGCAACAGCGTGTCAGCGAGATTCAGCAGGCCCTCTGTGATGCCGAGGTCGACGGCTGGCTCTTCTATGATTTCCGCGGGAGCGATCCCCTCGCCTATCGCATACTTCAACTCGATCCTGCCCTCCATGTGACGAGACGATGGTACTACTGGATCCCGGCCCAGGGGATTCCCGTTAAGTTGCTGCATCGCATCGAGCCGCATGTGCTGGATACCTTGCCGGGACAAACGGATTACTATGTATCATGGGAACAGCAACAGCAGATCCTTGCACACCTGCTCGCCGGCGGCCTCCGCGTGGCCATGCAATATTCCCCACTCAATGCCGTTCCCTACGTGTCGCGTGTGGATGCCGGCACGATCGAGCTGATCAGAAGTTACGACGTCGAGGTGGTCAGCGCGGCTGACTTGATTCAGACGTTTGAAGCGCGCTGGACAGACCGTCAACTCGAATCGCATCAATTTGCCGCCACAGCACTGCGGCGCATTGTTGACCAGACGTTTGGTCATGTGCATGACACGATAATGCAAGGCCGCAGGCTTACTGAGTATGGGGTACAGCAGTTTATTTTGACTCGTATACGCGACGCCGGGATGGTCACGTCGAGTGCACCAATCGCCGCCGTGAATGCCCATAGCGCCGACCCCCATTATGGTCCATCAGAGACCGGATCATCCGATGTCGTCCGCGACGCGTTGCTCTTGATCGATCTCTGGGCCAAACGAGCGGAGCCCGGTTCCGTCTATGCCGATATTACCTGGACCTGCTATGTCGGATCGACGGTTCCGGTACGACACCGTGAGATCTTCGATCTCGTCCGCCAGGGGCGAGATGCGGCCTTGACATACGTCCAGAGAGAGATAGCAGCCGGCCATCGCCCATTCGGTTGGGAAGCCGACGATGCTTGCAGGCAGGTCATCCAACGTGGTGGCTATGGTGATCAGTTCGTCCATCGTACCGGCCATTCGATCGGTGAAGAAGTTCATGGCAACGGAGCCAATATCGACAGTTTGGAGACGCGGGACAGCCGCCGCCTGATGCCGAGAACTTGCTTTTCTATTGAACCAGGAATTTATTTACCGGGCGAGTTTGGGATCAGAAGCGAACTGGACGTGTACCTGACTGAGCGGGAAGCGTTGGTGTTCGGTTTGCCTCTACAGAACGAAATCGTCCCGCTCTTCTAGCGTTCCTCCCCTTCCTTGACAGTACCTCCCGCTGCCCTATAGAGTTGATTGGGTTCTCAAACAGGCAAGGTCTACTGCGATTTGCCGGATCAGGGAGAAGGAACCACGCCATGTTTGGTACCATGGGGATCTCGGAACTGATTATTATCCTCGTCATTGTCCTGATCATTTTCGGGGCGGGGAAGCTTCCCCAAATCGGTGAAGGGGTTGGTAAAGCACTCAGAGGGTTCAAGAAAGAAGTCAACGATATCCCCCCGCCTGATCCAGTACCGCCCGAATCGAATCAACCGGCGCCGGTACACATGCCATCAACGGGTCAGGCAATAGCGACACCAGTGGTCACGTCAGGACAGGTCCTTTCACCCCCGAAACCCACGGCAGCCTATACGCCGGGGCCGGAACTGACTCCCGGCACCACCGCAGCCTTGATGTAC
Source organism: Nitrospirota bacterium (assembly GCA_016219645.1). Lineage (NCBI taxonomy): Bacteria > Pseudomonadati > Nitrospirota > Nitrospirota bacterium. The sequence continues at coordinate 28,479 of JACRLR010000034.1, read as the reverse complement.
AACGTGGCTGCTCCGCCACCGCAAGCTCGGCCGGCTTCAGCCCCATCGACCGGGCTGGGCCAACAGCCTCCCACGATGGAAGAACGAGCTGCTGGCCCGGCGCCGATCACGCGGGCACAGTACCCACCTCTGCCTGCCGGCGCCCAGGCCAAGCCGATAGCCAAACGCCCGTCTGCCATTGTCAACAGAGATGCCGTGGCCCGCGTGCAGGCCCAGCAGGCGGCGATGAAAGCGAAGGCCGCACAACCGTCCGGCATTTCGCCAGGAGATATGCAGAGCCTGGGAGAAGGACTTGGGGATGCATTGCGGACATTCAAACAAGCCGTGACCGATGTCCGAAATTCAGTGGATCCTGAGATACGAACTATCCAAGCCGAGATAGATTCTGCTCAAAAAGAATTCCAGCAATCGATCGATGCAGCCAAAGATTTACCTGCCTCGCACGAAGAACCCCCGAAGCAAGCGTGATCTGGGAAAAATGTTTAGGATTCTCTCTCTTCCTATCGTTCTTCCTTATTATCGGTTGTGTCCAGGACTCTCCATCTTCCTCAAGAGAGCGCACGGTTTTACTTCTGCTGGAACTACTTCGCGACGAGGGACCTGAGACGCGGCGAACAGCTGTAGAGTCTCTGGGCAAGATCGGCGACCCACGAGCCGTAGAACCTATGCTTCCCCTCTTACATGACCCAACAGCACTCGTCCGTGAGGCATCGGTTTTAGCCATGGGGCGAGTGAAACCCGCAGCCACCAGTGAAGTGATCGGCCTGTTGACGCAGGCACTGGAGGATCCTAGCGAATCAGTTCGGCAGGCGTCGGTGGTGGCCATCGGCGACATCGAGCCGAGCTCCCAATTGTTGCAGCCCGTCCTCGTGTTAATGCAATCTTCAGATGTGACGATTAGGAGGGCGGTCGTGAAGGCTTTGTTGCAAGTTGACGCGAGCCAATTGGTTCCCGCACTCGTGACAGCAGGCCGTGACTCCGATGCCGAGGTTCGCCAGGGTATCGTGGCAGCGGTAGGGGAATGGGGTGGGGGCGCGGTCTCCCCTTGGCTCAGAGAACGGTTAGCTGAGGATCCTTCGCCTGGGGTACGAGCAGAAGCAGCCTATCGACTGGGAATGCGCAGTGATCTTGAGACGAAGGCCGCGCTGGAAAAGGCGATTGCAAAGGATTCAGATAGCGGGGTTCGGGGCTGGGCAAGACGAGGGATTTAAGCCGGTACCCGGGAGCGATTTAACGCATCAACGAGCTCGACCAGCTCTTCGCGGGCCTTTTCATCAATGTGGGTAAACTGGACGCCCATCCCGGGGAAGAGTAGGTGCCGTTCAGGCTTGTTACGAGTCCAGGCAACCTTCGCCGTCGCCTTGTGTTTTTCCCATGGACGATCGGGTAATGCAAACTCGACGGACAGCTCGGTGCCAGGAGCCAATGGGGTGCTGCTTTCGATGAACAGGCCCCCTGCACCGATTCCTCCGGTTAAGCTTTCGAACTGTTTGCCCTCTGGCGTCGTATAGCGAACCTTCACGGCAAGCGGGGCTCTCGGATAAGAGCGTACATGGGCGAACCGCGCGTCGTCGTCGCTGCCGGCAAGGATCTGTTCTATAACCATTCTCCATGACAGGGCTCCAAGTAGCGCCCCCTCTGCGCTATGAAGCATGACCACTTCCTGGTCGGCATTCATCTCAAGGACTTTGCCCTCATACCCTTCCGTTGTCGTCACAGAAAATTTCATGGTCGGACCCTTGTATCGAATGCGAACGGGCTCTGTGGCGTTTGGACCGGCTAGGCTGCCTGCCCGACGGTCTGGAGGGATTTCACCAGTTCGAGCACGCGGTTACGGATCTCGGGATCAATCTCCGTAAAGCGGACTCCCATTCCAGGGCTAAACGTATATTGGTCTGCTTTAGGGCAGACCCATGCAACGAGCCCCTTCGCCGGTAGCCATTCTGCTGGCTTTTCCGGTAGCGAAAATTCAAGGGTAAGCAGGGTGTCGACTGGTGGTGGGCTCAGACTTTCAATAAAAAGCCCGCCTCCCCCGATACCGCCTGCACGACTTTCGAACTGTTGACCTTCCGGAGTTGTGTATTTGACACGGAAGGTAAGCGTCACGCGCGGCTCATTCCTGGCTTCCCGACTCGCAGGGGGCTTACGATAGGCTAAAATCTGATCGATGACGAAGTCCCAGGATAGGTGGCCCATAGGCTCGCCGTTGATCCCCAAGAGGGTGATCACTTCACGAGTTGCGTCAAGATCGAGGGCTTTCCCCTTGTGCCTAAGGCTTGAAGACACGGGATACTTCACAGGTCCTCCACGTTCAATCACTACCGCAAGTATAGCGCAGCATTTCCTCTTGTCGAGGAAAAGCGCAGAGTCATGAGCATCGCCACAGGTTAGGGGCGGGAATAAAGATCAGCGTACGAGTGATTTCCGTGGATGGCGAGGTAAAGAGGTGGAAGGGCCAGGATATTCCTGGCCCTAAGAATCTCGATCCGATGTCTTGCCATTCTTAAAAAACGTCTATGTTTCTAATGGCTTAGGCTGTCTTCGCATCCTTGTCTTGTTCGAAGATTCTGATGGGAGGGTGTTTGCCAAGTATGGCATCCTCTGTGATGAGAACTTCCTTAATTTGTTTCTGCGAAGGAGCATCGTACATGACGTCCAGCATCACGTCTTCGAGTATCGCACGCAATCCTCGAGCGCCTGTTTTCTGAACAAACGACTTCCGTGCGATCGCCCCGAGGGCGCCTTCCGTGAACTTGAGCTTCACTTTCTCAAAGGAGAGCAATTTCTCATACTGCTTCGTAAGCGCATTCCTTGGCTCGGTCAAGATTCGGATGAGCGCCCGTTCATCAAGTTCGTCTAATGTGGCTACGACCGGTAGCCGGCCGACAAACTCCGGAATCAAGCCGTACTTGAGAAGGTCTTCCGGCTGAACTTTGGCGAATAGTTCCCCAAGACGCACGTCGCTCCGTCCGCGAACCTCTGCTCCGAATCCCATCGCCTTCCTGTTCAGGCGTTGCTCGATAATGTGTTCGAGCCCGACGAAGGCCCCGCCGCATATGAACAGGATGTTACTCGTATTGACCTGGATAAACTCTTGATGTGGATGCTTGCGTCCGCCTTGAGGTGGGACGTTGGCCACAGTCCCCTCGATAAGCTTGAGCAGCGCTTGTTGGACCCCTTCTCCAGAAACGTCCCGGGTGATGGACGGGCTATCGCTCTTGCGGCTGATCTTATCAATTTCATCGATATAGACGATGCCCCGCTCTGCCCGTTCGACATCGTAGTCCGCTGCTTGCAGAAGCTTGAGAATGATGTTTTCTACATCTTCGCCGACGTACCCTGCCTCTGTGAGCGTAGTCGCATCAGCCAGCGTGAAGGGGACGTCCAGGTATTTCGCAAGCGTCTGAGCCAGGAGAGTTTTCCCTGTTCCTGTGGGCCCCAGCATGAGAATGTTGCCCTTCTGGAGCTGCACATCGTCAACGTCTTTATCTTTGGACGAGATTCGCTTGTAATGGTTATGCACGGCTACCGAGAAGATTCTCTTGGCCCGTTCCTGTCCCACGACGTACTGGTCCAGATGGTGCTTGATTTCCACGGGCTTCTTGAGCTTCGACGAAATCTCCTCTTTGGCTTCTTCCCAATCCTCGGCGATGATATCGTTGCAGAGGTTGACACATTCGTCGCAGATATAGACGGTGGGCCCGGCAATCAACTTGCGGACTTCGTCGCGGCTCTTCCCACAAAACGAGCAGCGGAGATGTCGATCCATCTTATCCAGCTTCGCCATGAATCCTCCCCTTGTTACTTGTCCTTGGCTACGTCTTTTCCTGCGTCGCCACTGACAGCCTTGAGGAGCTTCGGTGGCCGAGTGATGACTTCGTCGATGAGACCGTACAGCTTGGCTTCTTCTGCCGACAGGAAGTAATCCCGCTCGGTATCTTGGGATATCTTCTCCAAAGGTTGGCCGGTATGTTTTGCCATGATCTCATTGAGTCGTTCACGGATTTTCAAGATCTCTCTCGCATGAATGTCGATCTCAGTCGCTTGCCCCTGAAACCCACCCATAGGCTGGTGAATCATCACCCTTGCGTTCGGCAGAGCGAATCGCTTGCCTTTGGTCCCAGCGGTGAGGAGGAAGGCTCCCATGCTGGCAGCTTGGCCGAGACAGATGGTGTTGATCGGAGGTTTCACATACTGCATGGTGTCATAAATCCCCAATCCCGCCGTGACACTTCCTCCGGGAGAATTCACGTAGAGATTGATGTCTTTTTCAGGATCTTCTGCTTCAAGGAACAAGAGCTGAGCAATGATCAAATTGGCAAAGATGTCGTCGATCGGTGCACCGAGGAAAATGATACGGTCTTTCAAGAGGCGAGAGTATATATCGTAGGCGCGCTCGCCTCGATTCGTCGTTTCGATCACAATGGGAACAAGCATGCACGTCGTTCCTTTCAGTTAACAGGGCGCTGAAAAAGTCGCCCTTCTCACCCGCCAAACCCTGGTTGCTACTTCACCCGCCCGCCCTGAGTCTGCCAAGACCGCCTCTTAACCCAGGGACGCACCTTTTCTCATACGTTGTTCTCGCTTCGCTCACAGGCTCAACGTACCGAGGCTTACGCCTCGCCTCTTCGCTTGCTGCGGCCTTGCTGCACAGCCTTATTGAGCATCCTGCGCGTTGCACCCCCTAGTTCCCCAACATACTGACCAATGAAATCCTGTCCGGCAATGCGCCGCCCGGCACTATCCCTGAATCACGGCATTGCGGTATACAAAATCCAGCGCCTTGTCCGCTAAGGTCCTGTTGCGCAACTCATCGATGGACTCCTGTCCGCCGGCTTTAATCATTTTGACGAGTTCGTCCGGCGACATTTTGAGATCCGATGCCAGCCGCACAATCTCGGCATTCAGATCGTCCTGCGTGACCGTCAGCCCTTCTTTCTCCGCAATCGTTTCCAATACGAGCCCGAGCTTCACGCGGCGCGCCGCTTCATTCCGATGCTCTTGACGAAGCTGTGTGAGATCCTCCGTGCCCGGCGATTCCTGGCCTTTCCCCTTCTGCTGCTGCATATACTGGCGGGTGATGGCCTCTAGCTCACGTTCCACTAAAGTCTCAGGGAGATCGAAATGATGGGTCTCCACGAGCCGCCTGATGATCGTGTCCTTATAGCCGTCTTCGATCTCTCGCTTCAGCGCCCGCTCCATCCCTTCCCGCAGTTTATCTTTGATTTCTTGTAGTGAATTGAAGGGGCCGCAATCTTTTGCGAACTCATCGTCCAAAGCCGGTAACTTCTTCTCTTTGACAGATTTGATCGTGAGCGTAAAGACAACCGTCTTACCTGCAACTCGGGCATCAGGATGGCTGGCAGGGTAGGGCTGGGATACCTCAAGCCGGTCGCCCTCTTTCTTCCCTCCAACATGCGGATCAATTTCCACACCTAAGACAGACGCATGTGATCCGACCTTGTGGAGTTGACCTTCCTTCTTCGTACCTTCCAGCGGCAGCCCATCGAGGGCGCCTTGGATATCCAGCACGAGATAGTCTCCGTCTACGATGCTGTGGCCGGACGGTACCGCCTCCAGACGTGCCTGTTGCTCACGCAAGACCTCAATCCCTCGCTCCAGCTGTTCATCGGTCACAGTGCGCTTATCAGGTTTGAGCGAGATCGGACTCGGTGCCTTATAGTCCCGCAACTCGATGTGCGGCCTGATCTCGACGGTTGCAGTAAATGTAAAGGGTTCATCCTTTTTGATCTTGGCCCTGTCGAGCGGAGGAATTTCGACATGGACTGGCACAATCCCCGCTTGGCGGACGGCCTTGTCGTAGAAGTCCGGAACGAGGTTTCGAATGACGTCTTCTTCCACAGTCTTGGCATAGCGTTTTTCCAACAGGGCAACCGGCGCCTTACCAGGGCGGAATCCCGGGATGTTGACCTGGCGGTTCAACTCGCCGTAGGCCTTGGTAAGCCGTTGGGTGACCTCATCAGCCGGCACCTCTATTTTGAGAGCGCGTTTCATTGGCCCTAGCTCAGTAACTTCCATTTTCATAGCTGCTGCCGCACCCATTACGTTGTATAAAGCCTTCCGTGGGCTATCGAGCCATCACTGGCTGCTCTGCCGCAGTATGGTGCGAGAGGGGGGACTTGAACCCCCACGGTCACCCACGAGATCCTAAGTCTCGCGCGTCTGCCAGTTCCGCCACTCTCGCATAGTGGGGTCTGCAGGAGTCAACTCCAGCCTGACAAGCACACAAAGAATACTCGATGTTCCTGTGTGTCTTTTGTACCGTTGGATGCATCCCACTGTCAACCCATACTCCCGCAGGGTGGGAGACTGTCCACTTGGGTACCCAGGAGACGGTTACCAGCCATTTTTGCACAATAGATCTGCCCGGACAGATCTATCGCCCATTCAGCCCTTCTTGAGGAGCCAGCGATCACGCGTTCCGGACGACGCATTCATGGGCCATAGATTGGGGAAACCGTCAAAGAGCCTCATCATGCCCACGGTACCCTCAACCTCCGATGGCAGGTATAATCCGACGGCATACATAATTCATCACTCGTGTGCCGGTAAGGAGGTGCGGGATGCGCATGGCGCTGCTGCTCTTAGTTCTGGCTTTTAGTTTTGGGGCACTTCACGCCCCTTCTTCGTGGGCCTATCGTGACTATTTCACGACGGGGCAGAAAGCGCTGCTGGAGAAGATTCATACCCTGCGTATTGAGGCGATTGCGCTGGCAGACCAGGGAGTTCTTGATGCGACGCCCCTTACTGAGCTTGTCGCCCGCCGGATGGGTGAGTTGGGATTCACAGTGATACGAGAAGCTGGTAAACCTCACGACGCTGTGCTCAAGGTGAAATGCGAAGAGCGAAAAACATGGGAAGGCACCACGTCCGCAGGAGGCGATGCCGATTTGCCCGATGCCCCATCTCGGCTATGGAAAGGTCCCGCCTGTCAGATGACTTATCGACTAGGAGACATGAAGGTCCACTGGCAGAAAGAGGTCAGAACCGAGTTTGAAGATGCGGGACAGGCTGCACAATCGGCTAACGCGGGAAATCCAGGGGTCTATGCCATGGGAAAATTGAGGGAGATTCTTGAGGTATACGACTTCCCCTTGTTGCTGGCGGCCGAATGGGGTCAGCCGGAACGACTTCTGAAGCTGCTCGATCGATCCGATACGCCCCAGGCTAGGCGAATTAAAATTATTTCTCTCTTGGGCGAGATGCAAGCTGACGAGGCCATGCCGAAATTGAAGGAGGTGCTCAAAGATCGCGGCCTGGCGAAGCAAGCGATTGGCGCGATGAGCAACCTTGGCAAAGAGGGCATTCCGCTCTTGGTTGAGATCATGAATACATCACCGGAACTCGAGGTGCAGGCCGCAGCCGCCAAGGGGTTGGGCCAGCTCGGTGGACTGCACGGGGATGCCTCGGTCGTGCCGCCGCTGCTGGTCAAACTACAGGATCCGAAGACCGACTGGTCCGTGCTCACAGAGGTGGCCTGGGCGTTGGGTAAGATTCCGGATAAACGATCAATCCAGCCACTTCAAGATCTCGATAGGAAACTCCAAGCCCTGCGCGATCCGGAGAATGTGCAGTTGAAGAAACTCAAAGAAGCAGTGTTCTGGGCGATCAAACAGTGCGATACCTGGGATCAGTTCAGCTGAAGGGGGGATGGAAGGGCACCCATGTTGGTCCTGTGCTCCCGGAACGCGCGCCCTCAGAAGGGCCTCGTGCGACGGCCTCACGTAGACCAACATGGGTGCCCCTTCAAGAGAAGGAAAGCGGGCAAGCTTGGAAGGAAGAGAAGGGAGCGGCCAGGCTGCCCATCCCCTCTGCTGATTGACAATCCTCTGTCAGAGACTTATCGTCCTCCACGCTGGACTAAACCCGGCTCGGAGATCACTAGATGGACAATCCCCCTTCTTCGCTTCCTTCCTCCCGATCTCACAATGTGTTGGAGCGGATCACCCTCCAGATGACGTCAAGTCTTGACCTTCGTGTGGTGCTCACCACCGTCACGCAAGGGCTGGTCGACGAACTGGATGCGGCTTTTGCCCGCATCTGGCTCTTAGGTTCCGGCGATCTCTGCGCCGATTGTTACAAAGCGGCAGACTGTACAAATCGGGATCGCTGCCTGCACCTCGAGGCGAGTGCAGGGCTCTACAGCAATCTCAACGGGGAGTATCGCCGCATTCCGCTCGGGGCGCTCAAGATCGGAAAGATCGCCCAAGGTTTTGGACCGATGTACACAAACGACATACTTGGCGACGACCGGCTCCCGAACAAACAGTGGATGAAAGACAATGGGCTCCACTCCTTTGCCGGTTACCCGCTGAAATTCCACTGGGAGCTGCTCGGTGTCATCGCGATGTTCGGGCGGCGGCCATTGAGCGAAGAGGAGTTCGAGCGATTGGCCGTCTTTGCCAACCAAGCCGCTATCGCGATCAAGAATGCGCAACTCTTTACGGAGGTCGGACAGCTCAAGAATCGACTCGAGGCTGAGAACCTCTACCTCCGTGAAGAGATCAAGTCCCAGCACAATTTCGAGGAGATTATCGGCGAGAGTCAGAGCATCATGGCCGTTCTGCGACAGATCGAACAGGTCGCGCCCACGGACTCGACGGTCCTCATCCGGGGGGACACCGGGACGGGCAAGGAACTGATGGCCCGGGCGATCCACCACTTAAGCCCGCGCAGGGCTCGCTCGCTTGTGAAGGTCAACTGCGGAGCGATCCCCGCAACTCTCGTCGAAAGCGAACTCTTCGGACATGAGAAGGGATCGTTCACCGGCGCGCTGCAGCGCCGCATCGGGCGATTTGAGTTGGCGGATGGTGGGACCATCTTTCTGGATGAAGTCGGAGAATTACCGCTGGATGCGCAGGTCAAGCTCCTACGGGTGTTGCAGGAACGGGAGGTCGAGCGGGTTGGGAGCGGCCATTCTACCAAAGTTGACGTGCGGGTGATTGCAGCCACGAATCGTGATCTTCATGCGGCGGTGAAGGCCGGCTCCTTTCGGGCCGATCTTTTGTACCGGCTGAATGTGTTTCCGATTGAGGTGCCTCCCCTCTCTACTCGTGCGTCGGATATTCCACTCTTGGTCAACCGATTTGTCACCAAGTTCTCAAGCAAGTTAGGTAAGAAGATTGATGGGGTGTCTCAAGTGACCTTGGAGCGCCTCATGAAATATTCCTGGCCAGGCAACATTCGTGAGTTAGAAAATGTCATCGAACGGGCCACGATCCTCGCCAAGGGGCCAATGCTTCAGATCGACGACGTGCTGCTTCACGGGAACGCCGCACCGCATTTGCCGACTGCCGATTCCTTGGAAGAGGTCGAGCGAGCCCACATTCTCCGCATCCTCCACGATGTGAATTGGGTCATCGAAGGAAAGGAGGGCGCCGCCACTCGGCTGGGCCTCCATCCTAATACGTTGCGGTCACGTATGCAGAAGCTGGGAATCAAGAAACCTCGTTCCATGGCGTAGCAGCAAATCTAGCGTTCCGCTCCCACGATATATCGTAGCTCCACGACATCTCGTAGATGCTCCTCCCTTTCGCTCTGCTTCATCTTGCCGCAAATAGTTCGGCAACTCCTTGTCTCGACAGCGGTTTACCTCGTTTCTTTGATTATGGTGGTACGTGGCATCGGCCTTGCGCTAGCGAATGAATGTGATGCCCAGTGCAAGGCAGGCAGCAGAGCCGAACAGACAACCACAATCGTGTGGAAATTATTCAATCCACGGAGGGCCCATGAAAACCGCCATCATCATAATGTCCGATCCGAAGAGTGGTTCAGAGGAAGCGCTTGGGCGAGTCTTTAACGCCCTGGCCCTCGCGTCAGAAAGCAAGCAGAAGGGCGATGAGGTCGCCGTGGTCTTCAATGGAGCCGGAACACGGTGGCCAGCTGAGCTGACCAAGCTCGCTCATCCGGCCAATGGCCTCTACAACGCCGTTCGCGATGTGGTGCAAGGCGCCTCATGCGGCTGTGCGGAGGTCTTCGGGGCAACGGAGAGTGTGAAGGCCTGTGGGGTGCCGGTAGTGAAGGACCATGCCCTGGCTGGAACCGCGGGCCTTTTGAGTCTCCGACGTTATATCGCGGAGGGGTGGCAGACGGTCGTGTTTTAACAGGTATGACACTAGCTTCAGGTGCTCAAAACGGCTGTCCAGCAAGGCCGCAGCGAGCGAAGAGGCGAGGCGTACGCTTCGGTACGTTGAGCCTCTGAGCGACGCGAGAACGATGCTGGCGGACGTTTTCAGCATCCTGAAAGAGGGGGAAAGGATGGCGACTAGATATCTCGATCTGACGTTTACAGAATCAGTGCAACGCGCGCAGACACAGTACTACGGGAGAGCCGGTAACATCGCAGGCGCTCCGGAGCGAGACCCCCTGGGCCAGGCAGAGGCTGAGTTTATTGCGGCTCGCGACAGCTTCTACTTGGGCACGATCAGCGAAAGCGGATGGCCCTACATTCAGCATCGCGGAGGTCCTACCGGCTTTCTGAAACTGCTGAACCCAACGACTCTCGCGTTTGCAGACTACAAGGGGAACCGGCAATTGTTGAGTACCGGCAACCTGTCCGTGAATGACCGAGTTTCGCTGTTTCTCATGGACTACAAGAACCGAGAACGGCTGAAGATTCTTGGCCATGCCCGTGTGGAAGATGCCTGCGCCCATCCCGAACTTATCGCGCAGCTCATTGATCCCAAGTTACGTCCGAACGTGGAACGTCTCGTGTTTATCGATGTCGTCTCGTTCGACTGGAACTGCCCGAAATACATTACGCCACGATACTCGGTCGCCGAAGTGGAAGAAATTGTCAATCCATTGAGAACGCAGATCGTGGAACTCGAAGCGCAGATGCGAACTGTGAAAACATAGGAACGGGCTCTTAATTTTCTGAGATGATTGAAGCGGCTTGGTCCTCGACCTCAATGAGGTTCTGGCCACGATCACAGAGGATCCGGTTGCATGGAATGGGTTAAGCAGAGGAACTATTTGCTCCGGAGAGTAGCGAACAGAGCAACGGGGGCTTCTCCTGGATGGAAAAGCCCCCGTCGTCGTTCTCCTTGTGCGAATCGCTACTTCGTGACGCGAACCTCGACACGGCGGTTTTTTGCACGACCCGCAGGGGTTGTGTTCGGCTCAACCGGCTTGCTGTCTGCGTAGCCATGGATCGTCGGAGCGCTAAGGCCGCCTGCTTCAAGCGCCTTTGCTGCATTGGCCGCACGGGATTCAGAGAGTTCCTTGTTCGTCGGGAACTTCTTCTTTAATTCGCCCTGGATCGCCACGTTGTCGGTGTGACCGTCCACCGCCACCTTGTACTCTGGATAGTCCTTCAAGACCGTTCCGACTCGCGTCAGTGCATCGGCGCCGGCCGGTTTCAATTCATCTTGGCCGGAACCGAACAGATAGCCGGAGGCCAGGTTAATCAACAACCGCTCATTGTTCAGATCGACCGTAATGTCGCCCTTCTCAATCTCAGGACGTAGCGCCCGGATCAATCCCCGCTGGGCCTCTTTTAGTTTTTGCTCTTCAGCTGACAGAGTGCCTCGGAGGTCCGCCAGTTCCCTGTCACGATCCGCCAGTTGGCGCTCCAACTCCGCGATACGCTGCTGGCTGGCGGCCGCTCCGCCTGTCGCCGCGGCCAGTTGTGCTTCGAGGCCACTATTCTTGCTGTTCGCAGCGGCGAGTTGCGCTTCGAGGCCACTAATTCGGCTGTTTGCCGCTGCGAGCTGCTTCGCGGAATCGCCGGTACCGGAACGCAGTGAAGCAATCTCCCGATCTCGGTCGGCGAGCTGCCGCTCCAGATCGCTGATACGGCCATTGAGGGCGCGAATCTGCTTCTGTGCTGCACCCAGCTCATCGGGGGGCGGAGCCTTTGGCTCGACACATCGAGCGTCATTCCAAGCCGTCCATCCGTGAGTCTTCTCACAAATGGGGCTCAAATCCGCGTTCTTGACGTCTTTCTCCAAGCTTCCGCAGCCTGCCAGAGCGGCCAAGCTTGCCACCACGATAATGGATTTAATCGCCTGCATGATGATTTCCTCCTTCTGGGTCGCGCGGGCATCTACCAAGCAAGTTTACCCATTCCCGCATGGTGGGAAACTCCGTTGTACCTTAGACATTGGATGTACAATGTGCGCATTTCGTGGCCTTGATCGGAATTGCCGACAAACAATGCGGGCAGGCTTTGGTCGTCGGGGCCGCGGTCGGTTCAGGTTTCTTCAGCCGGTTGACTTGCTTGACGAGGAGGAAGATTACAAAGGCGATGATAATAAAGTCAAATGTGGCTTGAAGAAAAACCCCGTAGTTGATGGTCGGTGCTCCTGCTGCCTTGGCCGCAGTGAGAGAGGGTTGTGGCGTTCCGGACAGATTGATGAACAGGCTGGAGAAATCCACCTTTCCCATCACCAATCCAAGGGGAGGCATCAGCACGTCGCTGACGAGCGACGAGACGATCTTCCCGAACGCCCCGCCGATGATCACACCGATCGCCATGTCGAGCACATTGCCCTTCATGGCGAAATCTTTGAATTCTTTCAGCATAGTTCCTCCTCACGAAAATATAGAATGTACGGCATTGGCTCTTGCGAATATTAGCGTTTCCTGGTCGTATCGAAGTTGTACCCAAGGGTCAGGAGGTACAAGTTGTCCGTTTTCTCAGTGTCCGTCGTCGGTTCACTGTTATATCGGGTCGTCATTTGGATGTTGCTCACGAAGCCCGCAAATAATTTGAAACGGACGCCGTTGTCCATCGTCAAGTAATAATTCTTGGTACTCTCCGGGTAAAATTCCTGGTTGTGGTAGAACGTCACGCGATCATCCAAGATCGGCCAGTTGAGCCTGACCGCCAAGCGGGCTCGGGCGGATTTTTGATCTTTATCATTTTTGAAGTCTTCATTGAAGTAGGCAAGTCCGGTCTCGGCATAGAGTGTCATGTCCTTGAGCCAGGGACTTTGATAATCGCCCTTTTCGATAAAGCTGTAGCCGGGACCGGAGGAAAGGGCGGTTCGCAAGTTGAGGTCCTGAAATTCATCTTTTTCAAAGTAGGAGGCCGCGAACCAGAAAAAGCGTTTGGTGATAAAAAAGTCCATCTTGATCAATGCTCGCGTGTTTTTAGCAGAGAGTTCGCCGTCTTGATGACTGTAGACATACCGGCCGTTCAGAGTTAGGCGGAGTTGCTCGCCCCGAGCCACGAAGTCTCCGAGGAGGCTGCCATTCTTCGTTTGACTGTTTCCGGTTGCTTGCGAATAGCCGCCGGTCAGGGTGCCTGAATAGATGACCGGGGCTTGGATCATTGGATTCAGAGCGGTGATCGAATCCAGCGGAACCTCCATCGTTCCCTTCAGAGGCTCAGCTCGCACAGTGACGGTTCCGTCGGGGCCCTCGGTGGCCGTGCCGATCAGCACGGTCCCTTCTTTGAGATGAAACGGGATTGGGTGGCTTACGGAAAGCTTGGCGATACTCTCCCATTTCACCTTCACCAGGTTGTCAGGGCCGGCCGGGGTCTTGAGATGTAGGATGCCGCCCTCCATTGCGATGACCTCACCGTAGAGAATGCTCCCGTCCTTCAGTGTCACGATATCGAGCGGCGCAGGAGCGAGAGGTGGAACATCTACCACCACTGGAGCAGTAGCGGCCGCCACAAGTCTCGGTGTCATGCAACAAACCAGAAGAATGAGAAGCCAGAATCCTTTCTTCATCAAACCCTCCTTACCAGTGAGCGAACGCCCATGCTTCCATCTCCCATGCTCAAGAGAAGGGATCGGGAACCATAGGGTGGTTAGTCCTAAAAGCCTCAGTCGTATAGCTGAAATCATCATGGGTGGCAAGGGCATACACTACGACACATGCCGATGTGAGCGACGCGAGCATCGCATCTGGATGCAATGGTTGCCGAAGATAAGCGAAGTCAACGCCGTTGACAGGGACAGGCCCATTTCACCAAACATCTTTGCAGATGCATGGCTGGCAGACAGGTACTGCGAAGATATTGTCCTGGTTTTCTGTAACTGATTGGTACGTTAGGGGGCTATTCCGCCACAGACAGGCTGCAAAAAAACTATTGTGTCACGATGGAAACTCAATGGCCTGCAGGTCTGAGACAGGCCCGGTCTGTCTAGTTCATCTGGTTTAATTTGTTCATCTAGTTGGTCTTGTTTAACCAAACAAACGAGATAGATCATACTACAGCAATTAACAGTCTCCTTTCGCTGGCGGACTTCTTCAGCATCCTGTTAGGAAAAGGGGATTGGGGAGGGTCAAAGCCACGGCGATGAGCACTGACGGTCACCTTGCCGGTCATCAGACCGCATGTTAAGATGCCGCCTCGCAAAAATCAATGCGGAGAGGTGCGAGAGTGGACGAATCGACATGCTTGGAAAGCATGCGTCCCAGCAATGGGACCGTGGGTTCGAATCCCACCCTCTCCGCCAGATGAAGACGTGAAACGTGAGGCGTGAAGCGTAAGGGGCGAGAGTGTAGGAGAGCATGAAAGCCCCGAGAGTGGGATTCGAACAGGGGGATCGCGGGGGATGTGTCTCCCGCGTGGGGAGTGTACGAGGGGGCTGGCCCCCTCTGTAGGAGCGAGCGCTGTTTCAGCGCGCGCGACTTCGAATGCCCACCCTCTCCGCCACTCAAAGAAGTGCTGAGTTCTGAGTTATCAGTTCTGAGTTAGAGGATAAGGGAACGGAACACATCTTCGCATTCATAACTCAGCACTCAAAACTCAGAACTAGGTGAGGATTAGGGGCCGGGCCCTGTGCGACAGAACCCTGTGAACCCCGCCAGGTCCGGAAGGAAGCAACGGTAAGCGGTCAGTTCTGTGTGCCGCAGGATCACCTGGCCCCGCTCTTCTCTTGAGAGAAATGTTGAATGGTAAATGTGAAATGTTGAATTGTGTCGGTTATTCTCATTCAAAATTTACCATTCATCATTCAACATTCGGAGCATAGCGACGTTGGATTACCAAGTCTCTGCAAGAAAATACCGGCCGGGAACGTTCGATGACGTGATCGGACAGCCGCACGTCGTTCAGACGCTCGTGAACTCTATCAACACGAAACGAATCGCCCAAGCCTATCTCTTTTCCGGAACCCGCGGCGTCGGGAAGACTACGGTCGCAAGAATTCTCGCGAAGGCCCTCAATTGTGAGCGGGGACCAACCGGCACGCCCTGCGGCATCTGTTCCAACTGCCTCGAAATTGCGCAGGGGACCTCTGTCGATGTCATGGAGATCGACGGGGCGTCCAACACGAGCGTGGACGATGTGCGCGAGATTCGAGAGAATGTCAAATTCGCCGCCTTTCATGGAAAGTACCGCGTCTACATCATCGACGAAGTCCACATGTTGTCGAATTCGGCCTTCAATGCGCTGTTGAAGACGCTGGAGGAGCCGCCCCCGCATGTGGTGTTCATCTTTGCCACCACTGAGATTCACAAGATTCCTGCGACGATTCTCTCCCGCTGCCAGCACTACAATTTTCGTAGGATCCCACGGACCGAGATCGTTGAACGACTGCGCCATGTCATGCGTCAAGACCAGATCGTGATCGAGGAACGCAGCCTGATGGCCCTTGCGCGGGCCAGCGAAGGCAGCATGCGCGATGGGTTGAGCCTGCTCGATCAGGCAGTGGCGTTCGGTGGCAAGACGATCCTCCATACGGATCTGGAAGCCCTGCTGGGGGCGGTTCCGCAAGAACTCGTTCGCGCGATGATTCAGGCGATCACGGCGCAGGAGAGCGCTGCAGCACTTCGCGTGCTGGCCCAAGTGTTGGACCAAGGACATGATCTTCGGGCCTATTGTGCGGAAGTCGTCGAGTATGTACGCAACCTGCTGGTAGTGACGGTCGTGACTTCATCCCACGAACAGCAGGGGTTGATCGAGGCCTCCGCGGAAGACCTCGCTCAGATGGCAGACGATGCCAAGACGTTCTCGCCTGAGTCACTACAAGAATTGTTTACGATCTTCACGCAAGCGGAGGACTCGCTCAGGCTCAGTGCCCATCCTCGGTTTGTGCTCGAAACAGCTGCCGTGCGTGCGACGCGGGTGCTGCGTCGCACGGATGAGAAGTCACCGGTACCCCAAAGGGCGCAGGCAGCCCAGAGGACAGGCCCCCCAAAGCCTACTCCAGTGGGCACAGGCCAGTCGGTCTTGCCGGCTCGTTCCGCCGACCCAGAGCCCCCTTTGGCACCTCGGATTCCTCAGTCAACGGATACCGCTCCGAAGCCGCCCAAGTCTACTGCTGTCAGAAGCTCGATACCTCCACAAGACTCCTCGACGAGTTCTCAAAGCATCCGCTCCCCTGGCACTGCCGATGAGGCAAAGGTTTCGGTGTCTGAGGTACCGCCTTTAACTGAGGATGGACCCTTAGCGATCAGACTCAATTGGGAACACTTTCAGGAAGAAGTAGCTGGGGCCTTTCCCAATATCGCCCCTTTCTTGGAAATGGGCCGACTCGTGAGCATAGATGGCCATGTGGTCACGATTGGATTTTCCAAACTGGCGACGGTGGCCCGGGCAATGATCGAGAAACCCGACAATACGGCGGCACTCACATCGACCTGTGAACGGTTAAGCGGGCAGGCTATAAGGCTCAGGATCGTTGAATTGACCGAGTCGGATGCCCCTGGGCCGACCATGGCGCAACTCAGGGTAGCGAAGGAAAAAGAACAACGGCTGGTGCTCTTCGAACAAGCGCGAGCACATCCGGTCGTCAAACAGGCGTTGGAGATGTTCGGCGCAGAGCTCGCAGATGTGAGACCTCTGTCGAGCCAGAAGGAGGTCGAGAGATGAAAAACCCGTTAGGTAATATGGGCAATCTTCTGAAACAAGCACAGGCTATGCAGGCGAAAATGGCGAAGGTGCAAGAGCAGGCATCGACGAAGACGGTGACCGGGACGGCCGGTGGTGGAAGTGTGACGGTTACAGCCAATGGGGCCATGGAGCTTGTCGGCATTGTCATTGATCCCGAAGTGGTGAAAAGCGGCGACGTGGAGATGGTGCAGGATCTGGTCATGGCCGCGTCGAACGATGCGCTCAGGAAGGCTCGCGAGATGATGGCTGAAGAGATGAAATCGGTCACCGGTGGGATGAATGCCCCCGGACTGTTCTAGCAAAGCTATCACATCATGGCGGTTGATCAACAAGGACTACTCACAAGGCTGGTGCGCGAGTTAGTCCGTCTTCCAGGCATCGGCCAAAAGACAGCACAGCGATTGGCCTTTCATGTTTTGAAGGCTGAGCGCGAAGACGCGCTTCGCCTGGCCGATTCGATTCGTGCTGTCAAAGACGGGCTCTCATTTTGCCGTCAATGCCGAAACATTGCTGAGGGAGAACTCTGCGAATATTGTCTCGATCCGAAGCGGGACCGAAGGAGAATCCTGGTGGTAGAAGAACCGAGTACGACTTATGCCATCGAGCGGGCGGGAGCGTATCGCGGCTTGTATCATGTATTGCTGGGTGCCTTGTCTCCCCTAGACGGTGTCGGCCCGTCCGATATCAGAGCCGAGGAATTAGTCGATCGAGTGAAACTAGGGGGAGTCGAGGAGGTAATCCTCGCGACGAGTCCGACAATCGAGGGCGAGGCAACCGCCATCTATCTCACAAACCAACTAAAGCCTCTCGGGGTCCGGGTTTCTCGTATCGCCTATGGCATTCCAGTTGGAATGGATATCGAGTATGCCGACGAGGTGACACTGCTCAAGTCGATCGAAGGCCGCCGGGATCTGTAACAAGATGGTTCTTTAGTTTATTTGGTTTGTCTTGTTTGTTTGGTTCAACAAAACCAACTAATATAAACCAAACAAACCAAATAGACCGGTTTTTCCCCAGATATGCTGCCCATTGACCCTCCCGCCGAGCCCCTGCTATAGTTTTGCTCTTTGAGACTATTTTATCCTTCAAGCAGGTCACAGCATGAAAGCAGGCCGTTCCGCCAAGCGTATCTCGCCCACTCCACCAGCTTCGAAATCTGCCACGATGAAGCGCAAGGCCAAGACACTGTCCCAGGGGAAAAAATATGCGGCGATTCGTCGTGACCTTGTGCGGCAGCGTAAGGCCATGTTGGAAGAAGCTGTCGAGGGCCTTGCCAATCCAAATGGTCCGGCGGCGTTCCCGGATGTCAGTGATCAGGCGTCTGCGGAGGCCGAGCAGAATTTTACATTGCGTATCCGTGAGCGAGAGCAGCGATTGATCAAGAAGATCGACGAGGCGCTTGATCGGATAGACCAGAGCACCTATGGCATCTGTGAACGTTGCGAAGAAGAAATCCCCTATCCCAGACTGAAAGCCCGCCCCGTCACCACCCTCTGCATCAACTGCAAGACGCTGGAAGAACAAGAAGAAAAGGCTCGGCGCTGAACCGGTCGTGCCGCACTGCTCCTCTTCGAAGCGGCTAGAACTGCAGTATAAATGTTGCCGTACAAATCACTAGCGTTTCAACACCTTGACGCGTTGTTGGACAACAGCGATGCGGCCGGCTTCATCGGGGATACCTTCGACCAAGGCAAGATAGGTCTCGTACTCTGAGAGGGCTCGTTTCGGATTCGTCGGCTCGTAGGCTTCAGCTAGGTTGTAGCGGGCGATTGCATAGTTTGGGCGGAGCGTGACGGCCTTTTCATATGAGGCAAGCGCGTTGGCCTTGTCCCCCAGCTTTGCGTAGACCGTGCCGAGATTATTGAGAATCTCTGGGGTGTTGGGTCTGATCGTCAATGACTGAAGCATTTCTGTCTTGGCCTTCTCGTACTCTCCTTTCCCTTCCCATGCCAGTCCCAGTTTGTGGTGAGCCTCTGCCTGCCACACCTTATTTGTAAACCCGCTTGCAATGGCCTTCTGATAGGCAATGGCTGCGATATCGTAGTTCTGGACCCCGCAATAAGAGAGCTGCGCGGTTTGGCCTCGCGCAAATTGCTGGAGCGAGAGGAAGGGCTCCTTGTCCTCTGCGCCTTGACCATCTTGCTGTTGCCCTGACTTCTGCCCGCTTGGATGGCGCAATCGATCCAAGAATTCGCGTCGATAGGGAGAGAACAGCCGGACGTAGGGGTCGATCGTCATCGAGGCTTGGAGCAAGACGGGCTGCTCACGCGGCCCAAGTACCAAGTACTGTGTCGTGGTTTTCTCATCGCCTGTTTCGTAGAGGGCGCTGGAACTCATGCTCGTCTTTGCGGACAGTTTTGGCACACTGAGATAGAACTCCAATACAGGCTTCAGCCGCGAGAGGGTCTGGCGAAGCACTGGGAATGGATTCAAGTCGAGCCCGGACGGAAAGGTGAAGATGACCCCTACCAGCGTCCCATCTTCGTCGAAGAAGTACGACTCGTCGCCATGTGATGGGCTTCGGTTTGAAGAAAACATCAACTCTTGTCCACCCCCCCAGTCTTGTGATTTGAGGGTAGCGGCCGGATGGGTCTTGAGGAAGTCGGATTTCGAAATGCAGATTGTCTTGGGTTTCAGGAGGACCAGATCAGTTTCTGAGGGAGGGAGGTTCGATGTCTTACTAGGTGTTCCGCAGGAGCTGAGCAATAGGCTCAGCCCTACCCCATAAACTACCCACTGTCGAACTGGTCGAGGACGCAGTGCCGGGATGTCACATAGATTCTGACTCACGAAAGAAGCATACACGAAACATGAAAGGGTTTACCAACGGGGTGAAAAAGCGACGCCCGCTTTCGTGAAGAGAGCGGGCGTCGCTTTTGAACACGATCTGCAGGAAGAATTACCGCCGTTGACTATCCAACATCGAATCCTCAGCCGTATATCCGAAAATGTACTGCATCTTGCTGGGGAGCTTGTAAATTGGCCGGTTCAGTCCGTAATCGAGCGCGACTCCGACAGGGTGCAAGGCAAACGCTGCCCAGCGCCAGGGGTTATCGTTTGCAGCTGCGCCAGCCGCCACATCGGTATAGACCAGGGATGTAGGGTCCATCACGCTGTAAATACTGGCTGGAGGGCTATAGTTTCCATCTGTATCGGCCGACATCTGCTGCTGGCTGTTTCCAGCACACCCGACGGCGGTGGCCAGGAAGAGAATCCCCAAGGCAAGAGCCGTAGTTCTCATTGGTGACCTCACTTGTCTTGTATGGTTCAGAATTAATGATCTCTCGATTGACTGAAGTGTAGCCGATCGACTGATTTCTGTCCATGATTGGAGCGAATCGGGCAGCATTCGCAGAGCCGGTCGGTTTGGAAGAGAGATGTCTGGATTGAGAATGACACGAAAGAGGCTGTGGTAGGCGATACTGGTATCGAACCAGTGGCCTCTTCCGTGTGAAGGAAGCGCTCTACCCCTGAGCTAATCGCCTACACGTGAGAAAGTCTAGCATGGGGTTATAAATCGGATCAACCGTGGCGCCCTGCGTCAGGCATAGCACGGTCACCTTGACATCCCCAAAAACAGGTTCCTACAATGCCCCCGCTCTTCGCCCACATTTTTCACGAGGGTTAGTCTTTCTTCGCGGAGTTTCACTCGAATGCGCGATGACATCGTCATTATCGGTGGCGGGCTGGCCGGGTCTGAGGCGGCTTGGCAGGCGGCCAATCGTGGAGCGAAAGTCACGCTGCACGAAATGCGGCCTAAAGAAATGACGCAAGCGCACAAGACTGGCGGGATGGCCGAGCTGGTCTGCTCGAATTCACTCGGCTCTGCGGATGTGCTGAACGCCCCAGGCATTCTGAAGGAAGAAATGCGCCGTCTCAACTCACTGATTATTCGGGTGGCGGATGACGTACGGGTTCCAGCTGGGTCGGCCCTAGCCGTTGATCGCGAGCAGTTTTCGTTCAAGATTACCCAAGCTTTGGAGGGACATCCGAACATTCGCATTCTGCATGAAGAGGTGACGGAGATTCCAACCGACTGTATATGCATCGTCGCGACCGGCCCGCTGACCTCTGACAAATTGTCTCAAGCCATTGCACAACTAACCGATTCGAAGCATTTGTATTTCTACGATGCGATCTCTCCGATCGTGGATGCCGACTCCATCAACATGGATGTCGTATTTCTCGCATCCCGCTACGACAAGGGCGGGAATGATTATCTCAATTGTCCCATGGACGAGCCGGCCTACAACGCCTTCTATGATGCGTTGCGCTCAGCGGAGAAAGTCCAACCCAAAGAATTTGAAAAGACACCCTACTTTGAAGGGTGCCTTCCCATCGAAGTCATGGCAGAACGAGGCCGCCAGACCATGCAGTTCGGTCCGTTAAAGCCAGTGGGCCTTGAGAACCCCAAAACTGGCGCCCGCCCCTATGCTGTCGTACAACTCCGTACGGAAAATGCCCATCGGTCCTGTTACAATCTCGTGGGGTTTCAGACTAAATTGACCTATGGGGAGCAGAAGCGGGTGTTCCGCATGATTCCCGGGCTCGAGCAGGCGGAGTTTTTGCGTTACGGCAGCCTGCATCGCAACACGTTTATCAATTCTCCCCGCCTGCTGCGCGATACGCTTCAGTTCAAAGCACGCGGCACGCTCTTTTTTGCAGGGCAGCTGGTCGGCGTCGAGGGCTATACGGATTCCGCCGCTATGGGAGGATTGGCAGGAATTAATGCCTCTCGTAGTCTGGCAGGATTGCCGTTGGTGACGCCGCCTCCCACCACAGCCCATGGCTGTCTCGTCTCGCACATTACGACCTCAGACCCTCGGCACTTTCAGCCAATGAATACGAATTTTGGGCTTTTCCCTCCCCTTGCTACACCGACCAGAGACAAGGAACGCAAACGACGGCTCACGGGGCAACGGGCGCTTGAGGATCTGACGGGATGGATGACGCAATTCGAGCTTTTATGACGTTCCTCGAGCTCGAACGTCATGCATCGCAGGAAACAGTGCGCAACTATGCGTCGGATCTTCGACAGTTTCAGTCCTTTACCAGTAAGGACAATCCGAGAAGGCCCACCCTCGATCCTGCTGCAGTGACAACCGAATCCATCCGCGCCTATCTTCATTGGTTGGACCACAAGCGCGAGAAAAGTACGTCGATGGCTCGGAAGCTCGCCTCTCTCCGTAGCTTCTTTCGTTATCTACAACGAGAAGGCATGGTCGGCGTCAATCCTGCCGAGGCCGTGAGAACGCCAAAACAGCCGAAGCATCTTCCACGCGTGTTGACCAAAGATGACGCAGCGGCGCTGATGGAGTTTCCTGCCGATCCGGCGGGAGGGTCGCTCCGGGATCGCGCCTTGCTGGAGACGCTCTATTCGACCGGGGCTCGCGTCAGTGAGCTTGTGGGGATCAATCTCGAAGATCTCCGTTCGTCCGATGGGTTGATCCATTTGCGGGGAAAGGGTCGAAAGGAACGGATCGTGCCGATCGGGGCGGTCGCGCTACAGGCCATTCAGGCCTACTTGAATCAGCAGCCTGTCACGAAATCTCGAGATCTGACAATAAAGGCGAAGCGCGTTTCATTGCCGATCTTTCGCAATAGCCGAGGCGGACGGCTCACGACCCGAAGCGTCGCCCGCATTGTAGCCCGCTATTCCAACCGGCTTGCCGGTGGCCCTGTGAGTCCCCATACATTGCGCCACTCCTTTGCCACCCACCTTCTCGACGAAGGGGCCGATCTGCGATCGATTCAAGAAATGCTTGGGCATGCCTCATTGAGCACAACCCAGAAGTATACGCACTTGGCCACAGACCAGCTCCTGGCCGTCTATGATAAGACTCATCCGCGAGCCGGTCGTCCGACCAGTGCGCGTGTTGTGAAGGACGTCAAGCCATGATCTTCATGCGGTCACGGGCAACCCTCTGCGTCAACTTATTGTCGGGTGGCGATGCGCATCACAACCGTGCTCGCCCCCCGTTTCATGCCGTTCGCACATGTCTCTCCATGGGAGCCAGAACATGAACAGACTGATTAAAAAAGCCAACGTCCTGATCGAAGCGTTGCCGTACATCCGCACATTCAAGGGCAAGACGATTGTCATCAAATATGGCGGTCATGCTATGACCGATGCGCCGTTGAAAGAGCGGTTCGCCCAAGATGTCGTGCTTCTGAAATACGTAGGTCTCAACCCGGTCATTGTGCACGGCGGTGGGCCTCAAATCGACAAGATGCTTCAACGCCTTGGTATCGAAGCCAGGTTCCGTCATGGTGTGCGGGTCACAGATGAGGCCACGATGGAAATCGTGGAAATGGTGTTGGCCGGCAAGATCAATATGGAAATCGTGGATCTCCTGAATCGCCATGGTGGCCTCGCGGTCGGCTTGAGTGGTAAGGATGGCGGGCTCATGCTCTCTCGCCCACTGACCGCAAAAGCCTGGGCGGCAAGCCTAGAAAAGGATCTCAATGACGGTGAAGGGGACGAGGATTTTGGCTTGGTTGGAGAGGTCCAGTCCATCGATCCCACGTTGGTGAGGAAACTGCAGCAGGATCATTATATTCCGGTCATCGCGCCCATCGGCACGAACCGGGAAGGGAATACGTACAACATCAATGCCGATCTGGTAGCTGGGGCAATGGCC
Organism: Nitrospirota bacterium; assembly: GCA_016219645.1. Taxonomy (NCBI): domain Bacteria; kingdom Pseudomonadati; phylum Nitrospirota; species Nitrospirota bacterium. The sequence goes on along the minus strand of JACRLR010000034.1, from coordinate 5,022 downwards.
GCGGCACTCGGGGCAGAAAAGCTGGTCATGATGACCGACGTAAAAGGGATTCGCGATACGAATGGGCGCCACCTCTCGACAGTCTCCCGCAAAGATGTGCAGCGGATGGTCAAAAAGGGCACGATCAGCGAGGGGATGTTGCCCAAGGTTCATGCCTGTCTGGATGCCCTCGGCGGCGGCGTCGGCAAAGCCCATATCATCGACGGCCGGATTCCGCATGCCATTCTCCTCGAAGTATTCACGCGTAAAGGTATTGGAACCGAGATTACATCGTAGCCGCCCGGGCAGTCTTTCGTTGTGGTACACGAGCGCTTCCGAATCAACCGTCATCTTGAGGCCCTTGTCGGCGAGCGGCATCCTGACACAAGTCCTCGAGCGCTTCGGAGGGCAGCACACTATCTATCAACGCAGTTTTCCAAGGCTGGATGGGCCTCCAGCAGTCAGCTCTTGAGTGCCTGGGGCAAGGTCTATCGAAATGTGGTGGCGACCAGGAATCCGGACTGGCCAGGAGACTGGAAAGAGTTGTCTCCCCTCCTGATCGGGGCCCACTACGACACTGTGTCCGGGTCACCGGGTGCAGATGATAACGCAAGCGGCCTGGTTGTCCTTCTTGAAGTGGCTTCTCGCCTGCGTGCACAACCTCTCACAAGACCGGTCTGGCTCGTGGCATTCTGCCTTGAAGAGCAGGATCGACTGGGGAGTCAGGCCTTCGCATCCCGCTTGAAGGCCGAAGGGCGCGAGTTAGCCGGCGCGATTATCCTGGAATGTGTCGGGTTCGCCAGGAGCCAGGCCGACACACAGCAATCTCCTCCTGATATCCCTATCGCGGTGCCGACCCAGGGAGATTTCATCGCCATTGTGGGCAACGAGGCATCCAGGTCTTTGGTGCGTCAGATAGAACAGGAGGCCCAGGAGCCTGCTGCGCAGCTCAAGACTCTATCGTTAGTAGTGCCAGGCCGAGGAGAGGCGATGCCCCATACCCGCCGCAGTGACCATGCATCTTTTTGGGATGCAGGTTATCCAGCCGTAGTGTTGACCGATACAGCGAATTTTCGGAATCCCCATTACCATCGTCATACTGATACCGTGGACACACTCAATCTTGATTTTCTCTCCTCTGTCGTGACGACAGTAGCCACGACCGTGATCCAGATCGCTGGAGTACGGCCATGATGGCAAGTCGTACGAAGCTGGGCCCTGCGACCCGACGTCTCGTGGCTCAGGTGTACGGGGGTCTCGACTATGACGCACTAGGGCCTGTCTACTGTTACGAGGGTGGCGATGAGTTTTGGCGAGCGAAGCGGGGGCCCTGTGATCGGCTTGGGAGTCGAGTCGCCGCGGCATTGAGGGGGAAACTTGGACGGGGCGGCCGCAGTCTCTATGTCGGCGCTGGGGTGACAGAGCTTCCGGCATTGATCATGGAAATGGTAGAACTAGGTCGAATGGTAGAGCCCTATAATCTTCGGAGCGCAGAAGTTGCAGCCCTCAACCATGCCTGCCATTCCGTCCCACTCACGTTCCATCTGGCTGATGCAGCCAGCGCGAAGGGTCGCTTTGATCATTTGTGGATCGTCAGTGTATTGAACGACCCTGAACGGTTCCCACATCTGTCGCCTCTGTCGTACGGCCGAGGCAATCCGCTGACCCTCGACCCGCTGAAGTTTGGCAAAGAACGTCGTACCGTGCGTGCCCTGGTTGCACGTTGTATGGGAAAACTCACGCGGCCTGGTTTCGTCACGACAACCACAGAAGAAGTTCTCTGGATTGCAGAGTGGTGCCACCAGCATCGAGTGACCTATCGGGTTGGAAGACATGAATATCCGACGGCACTGGTGGGTGATCCAATCTGTTTCATTGAAATTGGCAAGGGATAAAGAGGTGAAGCGTCGTTCGTGAAGCGTGAAGCGCGGATAGACCGGGCTATGAGATTCGGAAACCCGGTTTGGCTTTTGAGGTGCTGTCCATATACTGGCCCGCGTACTTCACGTAGTTCTCCGCCGACTCCTTAATCCACGCGAGTTCTTCCACCGTGACCGGTCGTTTCACCTTCGCGGGCGAACCAAGGATCAGGCTCTTGGGTGGCACAATGGTTTGTTCTGTGATCAGGGCTCCGGCTCCCACGATAGAGTCTTCTCCGATTACGGCGCCGTCCATGATAATAGCTCCCATGCCAATCAGCACACGATCTTTAATCGTGCAGCCGTGGAGGATGGCCCCATGGCCGATCGTCACCTCGTTGCCGATGATCAGCGGATGGGTATCGTGGGTGACATGGAGCATGCAGAGATCCTGCACGTTTGTCCTGTCACCAATCCTGATAAAGTGCACGTCTCCTCGAACGACGGCATGGAACCAGACACTACAGTACTCACCCACCACCACATCGCCGATGACGACGCCTGTTTCGTCGATAAAACAGGAGTCGGGGATGATGGGTTTTATTCCCTGAAATGTGCGGATCATGCAGCCCACTGTAGGGGAATCGGCTCGTAACCTGCAAGGGGGGGCAGGGGCATCAATTGAAAGGCCCATCCAGAAAAACTGGATGGGCCTTTGCGGGCACTTTCGGATGGGTCCTGTCCCTACATAAACTTGAGGAACTTCTCCTTCACGTCATCCATCACTTGGGCCGTAATAGTCGCCATCCCGCGCTCCTTCGCCACCCGCTCGACTTCCTTACGGGCCATGGGACGGATAAAGTCCGGAATGTTTTCAAGCCGCTTCTCGGCTTCTGGCGTCCAGCTAGTTCCATTGCTCGAGTCGTTCTTGGAGTCGTCCATCACTTGTAACGTGATGGTCTTGTATCCCTGCTTACGAGCATAGGCCTCCACACTGCTCTGTACCATCGGCTTCACGAACGAAGGAAGCCGGTCGAGCTTTTCCTTCGCATCGGGCGACCAGGCGAACTCCGAAGTCGCCGCTCCGGCGTTACCGGGCTTCCCGCTGGAAGTGAGGCCCATTTCAGCCACCATCGCGGAGAAGGGGCAACCGCCGCCGGACTTCTCTCCAGGCTTGGCTGCCGGTGTAGCCGTCGCTGCTGCGACCGCTGGCTGACCACCTTGGATCTTCTCGTTCAAATACGCTGCCATCTGACCAGAGCCTGCGGCTACTTCGTCTTTCAGCGTGCCCCGAGTCATCTCGAACGGCTCAGCCTCAACGGTACGCCCACCCAGCTTCACCCCGAGAGAACTGACCATCTGAGTTTCGCCTGCATTCGTGACCATGGAAAACTTGGCATTGCAAGAGGGACAACCGAAGAACACGCCGAGCGAATCCTCTCCAGGCTTTTCCACCTTCTCAAAGTTCATGTAGGTTTCACAGTTGAGGCATACGAATTTCATGGGTCTCCTCTTCGATGCATTGCATCACAGTTTATCAGCCAGCACCTTCTTGTAATCGAGTAACGTTCTGATACGCCCGGCAATATCTTGGTAGCGTTGAATCGTCGGATAGGTTTCGTCGAGCAATGGCTCCCCCTTGTCGAACGTGCGCGCGAGTTTCCGGTCGAAGGGAATCCGTCCGAGCAACGGCAGGTCTAGCATCTCACACATCGCCTCGGTATTGCCCTCGAACAACTCGTTCACTTCACCACAAGAAGGACAGCGATACTCGCTCATATTTTCGACCATGCCCATGACCTTGATACCGATGTCGCGGGCATAGGTGACCGACTTCTGCACCACATCCGATGCCACTTCTGATGGCGTCGTGACGACAATCGCTCCCGCCAGGTCAGGAATAAACCCGGCAATGACCGGCGGCTTGTCCGCCGCAGCCCCAGGAGGGAGATCGACCAGCAGATAATCGAGCTCACCCCAGACGACATCAGCCAGGAATTCTCGAATGACATTCATTTCCATCAACCCTAACCAGACCGGGCTGACATCCATCGGCCCTTTCCAACGAACCGGCGATGCATCATCCAAGAAGAAATCCATCGACGCGACTTTCAGACCGAGGGGCCCAACCGGGGGAACCGCGCCCTCAGGCGTCATCGTTAATGACTGACCGTGCAAGCCCAACATGCGAGGCACACAAGGCCCATTCAGATCCACGTCTAAAAGTCCGACCTTCATGCCCTGCCGAGCAAAAGCCAAGGCCAGATTGACCGTGGTCATGCTCTTACCCACCCCGCCCTTCCCACTCATGACGACCAACTTGTGCGTGATGCCGGCCATGCGAGCATGGACCTGTTTAGTATTTTCTGAAATCTGTGCGAGCACTTTGGCGTCGTCTGAGTACTTCAATTTTCCAAGAATGGTCTTCAGATCTTTTTCAACCGCCATAACGGAAACTCCTCACTAACTTGGCGAATACACAGATGTTGACCGTACCACAGGGATTTCCGGGGAGTCAAACTCCACACATCCAGTCCGCCAGATGGCACACATTCCGACGCCTAACCAGCATTATTCATGACGGTTCGTCGCGAAATCGCGCAGTCGCCATGCGAGACAGGCGCGCGGAGATAGGGGACAGGCTCCGCCGTATTCGGCGGTGCCTGTCCCACTCCCAAAACGGGGGCAGGCGCCAAAGTAAGATGGGCGCCAGTCCCCAACAGTATGTTGACCGACCGAACGGCAAGCCCGCCTGCCTGGATACCGGGCCACCGCGTCCAGGTGCGTCGTCACCGCGCTTGCGAGGCCGAGCGCCATATACATGATCCTGGCGCGAAGAAAGAGTTCCACATCAGGTTCCGACTTCCATCTCCGCGATTGCAGCAGAAGCGAACATGAATAATGCGGGTTATGTGGTAGAATCAAAATTCCCAAAAGACGGAAGGTGCTAGCTGGTGGTCTTCATCTATAGAAGGGTTTTAATGGAGGTCTTTTCACTTCTTTTGAGAAAGGGAGAATGCCGATGAGACGATCTACAACGCAACTAGGGAAGGTCTGATTTATTCTCCGTTCATGATGTGCTAAGGGTAGCGCAGCACTGAACGGGAGGCGCGCCCATGCAGCAATCGACATTTGCCGAGGTTACGTTTGAACAGTATCGCAAGCCCACTCGCCGGGAACGGTT